>NZ_JBZVFG010000024.1:0-57041 GCF_058402785.1 Candidatus Magnetaquiglobus sp. | reverse complement strand
CAGGCAAGTTTGGAAACGAAGCTCGTCTTTTGCACGGTGGCCTTGCGGGAAACGATGCATCTCAAAACAGACGCGGTTTAGCGTTTCTTCGGTTGAAAATCCTCGGCCAGCAACGCCACCAGGGCGTCGGCGAGCTGGTTCATGGCCTCGGTTTCGGCGCGCATGCGCGCCGCGTGGCTGGCCGTGCCGGAGCTGGGCTCGTAGTAGGTGGCCACTCCCTTGACCGACGGATAACCCGGCTCGCTCGGTTTGCCGTCCACCTCGAGGACCGGGTGGGCGGTGATCATGACCCGATACTGATTGGCGCGGCCCGAGCTGTCCTCGAGCACCAGATCGCGGCTGACCGCATCCAGTTGCACCCGCAACCGTTTGGAACCCTCCGCGCTGGAGGAGCCCGCGGCAAACGGGCCCATGCGGGTGGTGAGGTTTTCGTGCAGGATGCGGGTCAGAACCGCGTCGGAGCGGGATTTGACCTTGAACTTCTCCATGTCTTTGGCTGGGCTGACATCCTCCACCATCAGGACGGTCCGGGTCCAGCGCCCCTGTTCGGCGTTGGCGAGCCGTTCGCCGGGAAAGCGGTAGCCGCATCCGGCGAGCAGGGAGAGGGCGAGCAGCGCGGCGGTCAGGCCGGTGCGGGCGTGGGACGGGCGGTTCATGCTGGGGTTCTCTCCCTGGGTGTCCATGGGGTCCGTGGTGTGATCCCGGTTCATGGCTTGACCACGATGTTGATCAGTTTGCCGGGCAGGGTGACCATCTTGACCACCGTCTTGTCCGCCAGATGGGGTTGGACGTTGGGATCCGCCAGGGCGAGCCGCTCCTGTTCGGCGCTCGGGGCGTCGGCGGGCACGGCGATGCGGGCCCGAAGCTTGCCATTCACCTGAACCACCACGGTGACCGTCTCGCGCACCAGCGCCTCGGGATCGACCGTCGGCCAGCGTGCCGCGTGCAACCGGCCCGGCATGGCCAACGCCTCCTCCCACAACTCGGCGGTGAGGTGCGGGGCAAAGGGGTTCATCAGGATCACCACGGTTTCGGCCATCTCGCGCAGGGTGGCGGCCTCCTCGGAGGAGAGGGCGCCTTCGCCGGCCTGGTTGAGGAACAGGCTGCCGGCGTTGATCAGCTCCATCACCGCGGCGATGGCGGTGTTGAACTGATGGCGTCCCATGTCGCGGGTCACCTTGTCGATGGTCTCGTGGATCTTGCCGCGCAGGGCGCGGGCCGCCGGAGCCTCGGGCATGGCGCGGGCCGGCGGGACTCCGGGGGCCCGTTCGACGATCTGCCACACCACGCGCCAGATGCGGTTGAGAAACCGCCAGGCCCCATCCACGCCGCTGTCGTTCCACTCCAGATCCTGTTCCGGGGGAGCGGCGAAGAGCATGAACACCCGCGCGGTATCGGCCCCGTAACCCTGGATGAGGTCGTTGGGATCGACCACGTTGTGCTTGCTCTTCGACATCTTTTCGTTGCGACCGATGACGATGGGCGCCTCGCATTCGGCGCAGAGCAGACGCCCCTCGCGTTCGAGGGTCTCGCGCGGATAGCGCCAGCCGTGTTCCGGGCAGCGGTGGGTATCCTTGCGCACCATCCCCTGGGTGAGCAGGCGGGTGAAGGGTTCGTCGCAGGCCACCTCGCCCACGTCGCGCAGCGCCTTGTGGAAGAAGCGGGCGTACAGGAGATGGAGCACCGCGTGTTCCACGCCGCCGACGTATTGATCCACCGGCATCCAGTGGTTGACGCGGGCGATATCCAGGGGGGCGGTCTTGAGGTCCGGGGAGCAGTAGCGCAGAAAATACCAGGAGGACTCCATGAAGGTGTCCATGGTGTCGGTTTCGCGCCGTGCCGGAGCCCCACAGGTCGGACAGGTGACATGCTTCCAGGTGGCATGACGTTCGAGAGGATTGCCCGGCTGGCCGAGGAGGTCGAGGATATCCTCGGGCAGGGGAACCGGCAGATCGGCGACCGGCACCGGCACCACGCCGCACGACGGGCAGTGGATGAAGGGGATCGGATTGCCCCAGTAGCGTTGTCGGGAGATGCCCCAGTCGCGCAGCCGATACTGCACCGTGGCCCGTCCGATTCCCAGCGCTTCGAACCGCTCGGCGACCGTTTTTTTGGCGGTTTCGTTGTCGAGCCCGGTGAATGCGCCGGAGTTGACAAGAAAACCGGGACCGGTCCAGGCTTCGGTCATGGTGGCCGGATCGAGGGGGGCGCCGGTGGGTTGGATCACCACCCGGATCGGCACGTCGTGGGTGCGGGCGAACTCGAAGTCCCGCTGGTCGTGGGCCGGCACCGCCATCACCGCGCCGGTGCCGTAGCTCATCAGCACGAAGTTGGCGATGAAGATCGGTACTTTTTCACCCGTCAGCGGATGAATGGCATGCAGACCGGTGAAGAACCCCTTCTTTTCGAGACGCTCCAGGGTCTCCTCGCTGGTGCCGGTCTGCTGGCACTCGGCGATGAAGGCCGCAGCCTCGGAACTCCGCGCCGCCACCCGTGCGGCCAGCGGGTGTTCCGGCGCGATGGAGCAGAAGGTCACCCCCATGATGGTGTCCGGACGGGTGGTGTAGACCGGCAGGGTGCTCTCCTCGCCGTCGATGGCAAAGGCGAACTCCACCCCGTGGCTCTTGCCGATCCAGTTGGTCTGCATGGTGCGCACGGTCTCCGGCCAGCCGGGCAGGGTGGCGATCCCTTCCAACAGCTCATCCGCGTACCGGGTGATGCGCAGAAACCATTGGGAAAGCTCCTTGCGCTGCACCACCGCGCCGCTGCGCCACCCCTTGCCGTCGATCACCTGCTCGTTGGCCAGCACCGTCTGATCCACCGGATCCCAGTTGACGAAGGAGAGCTTGCGATCGATCAAACCTTTCTCGTACAGCTTGAGGAACAGCACCTGTTCCCAGTGGGCGTAATCCGGATCGCAAGTGGCGAGCTCGCGTGACCAGTCGTAGGCCAGCCCCATGGATTTCAACTCGCCGCGCATGGTGGCGATGTTGTCGTGGGTCCAGGCCTTGGGGTGGCGTTTCTGGGCGATGGCGGCGTTTTCCGCCGGCATGCCGAAGGCATCCCACCCCATGGGTTGCAGCACTTCGCAACCCGACAGCCGTTTGTGACGGGCCATCGCGTCGCCGATGGCGTAGTTGCGCACATGGCCCATGTGGATCCGTCCGGACGGGTAGGGGAACATCACCAGCAGGTAATACTTCTCCCTCTCCGCGCGTTCGTCGGCCCGAAAGCTCCGTTCATCCTCCCAAATGCGCTGCCATTTGGCTTCCACGGCCTGGGGATTGTACTTTTTCATGACTTCTCGATTTCGATTGGAGATGAATGGGGAGTCACGGGCGCTCAATCGGCGAGGCGTTCCTCGATCGAGCCGGCATCGAGGATCCGTTCGCTCAGCCGTTCGAGACGCTCCAGATCGGATTGTTCGACCTTTGCGCGCGCCCACTCCGGTACTAGGAGCAAAAGGTATCACGAATCGGCGCGTCGCGGCAAACGGCATTATCGCAGGGGTGGGTGGCACGGCATCCGGGCGCGGGGAGGAGGGCTGGCGCGAGCCGGAGATTTCCTGAGGCGGGTATTTTTTATTGCAATGACTGCAAAAATATGCCATTTTTGCAGATAATGCAAATTCTACCTTTTCAATCAACCTTCAACTACCCAAGGGGAATCGACATGTGGGGCCATCGACTGTCGGGCATCGCGTTTTCACTCATCCTGTTGTTCTGGGGCCTGCTCGACACGGCCCGAGCCGATCTCAAGGAGATCCGAGAACGGGGAGAATTGCGCCATCTGGGAATCCGTTACGCCAATTTCGTCACCGGAGCCGGCGATGGCATGGATGTGGAGATCGTGCAGGGATTCGCCAAGAGCCTCGGGGTGAAATACACCCTGGTTTTCACCGATTTTGACAACGTGCTCAAGGATCTTCTCGGCAGGCAGGTGGTGCGCAAGGGGGATGCGGTGGTGCTGGAGGGGGAGCATCCGGTCAAGGGGGACATGATCGCCACCGGCTACACGGTGCTGCCCTGGCGTCAGAAGGTGGTGGATTTCTCCGCGCCGATCTTTCCCACCCAGGTGTGGTTGATCGCCCGTTCCGACTCGGAACTGGCGCCGATTTCAGGGACCGGCGAACTGGGCAAGGATATCCATGAAACCAAATCGCTGATCGGTTCCAAGAGCCTGCTGGTGATGGAGAAGACCTGTCTGGATCCGGGGCTGTATGGTCTCAAGGACAAGGGGCTGGATCTGCGCAAGTACACCAAGAACACCAACTTGAACGAGATGGTCCCGGCCCTGTTGAACCAGGATGCCGAGTTGTCGTTGCTGGACGTGGCCGATGCGCTGCTTGATTTGCAGAAGTGGACCGGCAAGATCAAGGTGATCGGCCCGGTCTCCGAGATCCAGGAGATGGCCGCGGCCTTTCCCAAGGAGTCCCCGGAGCTGCGCGCCGCCTTTGATGCCTATTTGAACACCATCCGCGCCGATGGCACCTATGACACCATCGTCAAGCGCTATTATCCGGGCATACGGAGTTACTTCCCGGAATTCTTCGCCCGCAAATGATGCGGCTCAAGCCAGGAGGCATGGCGTGAACGCAACCCGACCGAGCCTGCCGGTCATTCTCGCATTGAGTTTCTTCTGCTATTCGTCGGCGCTCCTGTGGCATGGCTACCAGAGTCAGGAGCAGTTGCGCCAGGCGGCGGACAACCGGCTGATCAACGAAACCAACCGTCATGCCGTGGAGTTGGCCGTTCGACTGGATGGTCAACTCGAGCAGCTCGCGGATCTGACCCGCTCCCGTGAGATCGAGACCTATCTGACCAACCAGGATCTGGGCATGTCGCCGATGTATGGGCTCAATGCCAACCTGGAGACCATTCGGGAGCGTTTCATCGTCTTGTTGAAAAGCTCCGCCGAGAACGGGCAGTTGGCGTTCCGACGCCTGATCCTGTTGGACCAGGCCGGCAAGCGTCTGGTGGAAAGCGAGGATGCCGCGCCGATCATCGGGTTGGCGGACGCCAATCCGGTCTCGAAAGCGGTGATGATGATCGATCTGTGCCTGCGTCAGGTGATCCTGCGGGCGCCGGTGATCTTCAAGGGGGTGGCACGGGGGGAGCTGCTGGCGTTGGGGGATTATGCCGGGATCGAGAAGTCGCTGCGCAAACTGGATATTCAGGATGGGAATCGTCGGCTCCTGATCGGCGCGGAGGGTCTGCTCGCCGAGCGTCACGAGCCGTGGATGGAGGAGTTGAAGGTGATCCGGGAGATCCGCGACGCGGAACCGGGGCGACTGTTCGCCCTGGATCTGCCGATGGGCGCCGATGATCGCCACGTGGAGAGTCTGGGGGTCAAGATCGAGCTGCCCGTGCCCGGCATCCAGTGGGTGACCCTGGCCCCGGAGGAGCGGATTCATGGCCATTTGACCTCGCGCAATTTCCTGTTGGCCTCGAGCGTCGTGCCGCCGTTGATGTTGATCAGCGTGGTGTTGTTCGAGTTGCAGCGGCGTCGCACCGCGCAACTCAAGGAGCAGATGGAGACGACCGAGCGGCAACGCACCGAGTTGCAGGGGATCAACCGGGAGTTGGAGGAGGAGATCGCCAAGCGTCGGGCCGTGGAGGTCTCCTTGCGCGATCAGGGCCGGGCCCTGGAGCGGTTGACCGGGGAGTTGCGCGAGAGCAAGCGTCAGGCCGAGGAGTCGAATCGGGCCAAGAGCGACTTTCTGGCCAACATGAGCCATGAGATCCGCACGCCGATGAATGCCATCATCGGCATGACCCATCTCTGTCTGCGCACCGAGCTGATCCCCAAACAACGCGACTATCTGGACAAGATCAACGCCTCGGCCCACTCCCTGTTGCGGATTCTCAACGACATCCTGGACTTCTCCAAGATCGAGGCGGGCCGATTGGAGATGGAGACCATCGACTTTCGTGTGGATGAGGTGATGGACCATCTGAGCACGTTGATGGTCTTCAAGGCCCAGGAGAAGGGGTTGGAGTTTCTGCACTGGCTGGATCCGCGCATTCCGGCCAACCTGATCGGGGATCCGCTGCGACTGGAGCAGGTTTTGGTGAATCTGGCCGGCAACGCGGTCAAGTTCACCACCACCGGGGAGGTGCTGGTCACGGTGGCCCTGGTGGAGAACACCGGAACGGAGGCGCGGTTGCGCTTCACGGTACGGGATTCGGGCATCGGTTTGACCCCCGAGCAGATCGACAAACTCTTCACCCCCTTTACCCAGGCCGATACCTCGACCACCCGTCAATTCGGCGGGACCGGTCTGGGGCTCTCCATCAGCCGGCGGCTGGTGGAGATGATGCAGGGTTCGATCTCGGCCAGCGGTCAGCCGGATCAAGGGAGTGAATTCACCTTCACCGCGCTCTTCAAGATCGCCGCGCCCACCGCCAGCCGGTCGGTGATGCTGCCGAGTGAGATCCTGGACCGGGGACGGCGGGTGTTGGTGGTGGATGACAACGCCATGGCCAGGGAGGTCATCGAACAGACCTTGCGGGATCTGTGCATGGAGGCGACCTGCGTGGCCTCGGGGTTGGAAGCGCTGGCGTTGATGCATCAGGCCGCAGATATGGGCATGCCGTTCGGATTGGTGATCATGGACTGGAAGATGCCCGGCATGGACGGCATGGCCTGTGCCGAACGGATCCGTCAGACGCTGGCCGCGGATGCCCAGCCCAGGATCATTCTGCTCACCGCCTTTGACCAGGCCCAGGCCCGCGAAGGGGCGTCGAGCGGGCTTTTGGATGGTTATCTGACCAAACCCTTCAGCCACTCCCAGCTCTTCGACGCCATCATGGTGGCCCATGGTCGGCAGCCCGCGCCGAGGGTTTCCGAGCCTGCCGAGCTGGGCGGTTCAACCGAGCTGATCGCCGCGTTGCGGGGGATGCGGGTGTTGCTGGTGGAGGACAACGAGATCAATCAACAGGTGGCCAGCGAGTTGTTGACCATGGCTGGGTTGGAGGTGACCATCGCCAACAACGGCGAGGAGGCGGTGGAGCTGTTCCAGCGCGGCACCTGTCAGGTGATCCTGATGGACATCCAGATGCCGGTGCTCGACGGCTATGGGGCCACCCGGCGGATTCGTGGTCTGGAGCGGGGCAAGTCGGTTCCGATCATCGCCATGACCGCCAACGCCATGTCCGGCGAGCGGGAGCACTGTTTGAGCGTGGGCATGAACGATCACATCCCCAAGCCCATCGAGGTGGATCAACTGTTGATGACCCTGGTGCGCCATCTCCATCCGGAGGGGACGGCGCTGGTCGCGGGTGAGGGGTCGTTCGTCAAGCCGGTCCGCCCGGTGGGGGTGTCGTTGGTGTTGCCGGGATTCGACCTGCCGCGGGCCATGGCCCGTCTCGGCGGCAATCAGAAGCTGTTCGTCACCCTGTTGGAGAAGTTCGTGGTGCAACAGCGGGATAGCGCCGAGCGGATCGCCCGCGCGGTGGAAAACCGGGATCTCATCGAGGGTATGCGCCTGGCCCATACCCTCAAGGGATTGGCCGGGAATCTGGGGTGCGAGGCGCTGCGGGAGATCTGTCAGACCCTGGAGAGCGGTCTGGGGGGGACGGAGCCGCCCGACGGGTTTCTGGAGCAGATGGCACGGTTGCGTGACCTTCTGGCCGAGACCATGACCACGATCGAAACCGCCCTGGCCGATCTCTCCACCGGCAAGGGGCTTCCGGCTCCGACGCCTACCCGTTCAGAGGATGCCGGCCAGCTCCTGGGCTTTCTGAAGCGTCTGGAACCCTGGGTGGCCGAGCGCAAACCGCGTCCCTGCATCCCGGTGCTCGAGGAGATGCAACGGGTGGCGTGGCCGGATGGTTTGCGTGAGCCGCTGGAGGAGCTGACGCGGATGATCCAAAAATACCGCTTGAAGGAGGCTTTGCTGCTGTTGCGGGAACTCATGGCCGGTCTGGAGGGTGGGTCTGCCACGAAGGGGGGTGACCCGGTGGCGTGATCCGCCGCACACCCCCACCCGGACCGGGGATCCCCACCCGGTCGGAGCGGCAGGCGGGTCATGGGAGTCCGGCGCGCCCCTTTCCGGCCATCTCCTTGTGTCGTTCGTCCAGCAGGCGGGTCACCTCGGAGCGCAGTTTTTCGATGGAGAAGGGTTTTTTGAGCGTGACGTCGGCGCCGCTGATCTTGGCCACATCCACCAGGATGTCGGCTGGGAAGATCCGGTCCCCGCCGGTGATCACCATGATCTTGACATGCGGATCCCACTCCCGCAGATCCCGCACCACGCTCAACCCTTCGCGGTTGGGCATGAGAACGTCGGTGATCACCAGATCGATGCCGCGATGATGATGGATGATCTCATGCCCCACCTGACCATCCGGGGCGGTGAGGACGGTGCCCAGGGAGCGCAAGACCTCCTCGAGCAGTCGGAGAACCTGCGGATCGTCCTCGATGACCAGAATGGTGGGCATGGCGGGCTCCTTTGGGGGGGGGTGGAATGGTCATGCGGGGTTGGAGAACGGTTCTGGTGTTGGGCATTGTTCCATGGCCTCGATGAGTTGCGCCATGGAAAAGGGTTTGCGCAACACCTCCGGAACGCCGAAATCCTGAACCATGCGTTGCACCTGATCCGCATCCAGATAACGACCGCCGCCGGTCATGGCGATGATGTTCTGGGTCTGGTTCCATTGGCGAATTTTGACGATGGTCTCGATTCCGTCGGGTCGTGGCATCAGGATATCACACAACACCATATCCCAGGGACCCTGATTCTTCAAAAGCTCCAGGGCCGTCCCGCCGTTGTCCACGGAGCGGATCGCGTATCCCGCCGCGCCGAGCATTTCGGTCAGCATGCGCAGAAATTGCGGATCGTCGTCGATCACGAGAATGCGTTTCATGGTTTGTCTCCCGAATGCGGTCGTATCAAGGTGTTGAGCGCTTCGCTCAAGGAACGGATGGGGGTTGGCTTGTACAAGATCCGGTCGATGACCCGTCTTTCCGGATCCTCCTGCATCGCTCCGCTGTCCATGCCGGTCACCAGGATCACCGGGAGATCGGGCCGAATGGCGCGGATGCGGGTGGCCAACTCCACCCCGGTCATGCCCGGCATGGCGTAATCGGTGATCATGGCCTGGAAACGGTCCGCGTGGGCGGCAAAGTTGGCCAGGGCCTGGTGTGGGTCCGCTTCCGGCTGCACCCGATACCCCAGCCCGGAGAGCATCCCCTCCAGAATCGACAGCAGTTGCGGTTCATCGTCCACGATCAACAGGGTGCCGCGACCGGCGATGGGCACCGGGGTCTCCGTCCGATACTCCGGATCGGCGCGCGCCTGGTCGATCACCGGCAAAAACAGTTGAAACAGACATCCCTTGCCCCATTCGCTCTCCACGGTCACCGCGCCGCTGTGGCTGGTGGCGATCCCATGCACCACCGCCAGTCCCAGTCCGGTCCCCTTGCCCACCTCCTTGGTGGTGAAGAAGGGGTCGAAGATCTGTCCGATCAGTTCCTGGGGAATGCCGTTGCCGGTATCCCGCACCTGGATCCGGGCGTAGTGTCCGGGGGGCAGGACCTTGATCGGCAGGGGGCCTTCGGTCAGATCGACCTGGTCGAGGGTGAAGGTGATCCGGCCCCGATCGCCGAGAATCGCCTGACGGGCGTTGGTGCCGAGGTTGAGCAGCATCTGGTGGATCTGGTTGCCATCGCCATGGATCATCAGCTCCTCGGCTTGAATGTCGGTGATGATGGCGATGGAGGAGGGGACGGAGATCCGCAGGAACTGGCTGACCTCGCGGACGATGCGCGCCAGTTTGAGGGTGGTGCGACCGACCGGATTGCCCCGACTGAAGGTGAGCAGTTGATCGACCAGACCCTTGGCGCGGTTGCCGGCGATGGCGATCTCGCCCAGACAGTGGGAGACCCCCGCCGGATCGGCGCTCTTGAGTTGACCGAGTTCGGCGAATCCCAGGATGATGCCGAGGATGTTGTTGAAATCATGAGCGATGCCGGCGCTCAGGGTGCCGATGGCCTCCATGCGGCTCGCATGCAGCAACTGTCCCTCCAGCTTCACGCGATCCAGGGCGATGGCCAGCAGATCGGCGATGCGTTCCAAGGCGGTGATGTCGTCGTGGGCGTAGTCCCGTCCGCTGTTGCCGACCGCGATCTCGGCCACCACCCGGCCCCCCTGCATCACCGGCACGGCCAGGAAGCGCTCCAGGATCAGATCGTGCCCGATCGGCAGTGAAAAGAAGTGGGTGGTGCGTTGGGGGGTGTTGAGCAGCAGGGGACGCCGGTGCTCGATCACCCAGCCCCAGATGTCGGTGTACTCGGTGAAGAGAATCGGTGGCCGCATGGTGGCCAGGATCGGCAGATCCCAGATGATGGCGCGGTTGCAGGCATGACCGGTGCGGGCATCGACCTCGTTGATGTACCCCTGGCAGCTGCGTGTCACCGCCAGACAGAAGGCCAGTACCTTCTTGGCCAGCGATGGAATGGTCATTTTTTGGAAGGCGAGCAGCTCCTTGCCCAGTCCGGCCAGGATCTCTTGCAGCTCCTTCTCCCGCAGGATGATCGCCTCGTCGCGCCTGTGCAGGGTGAGATCACGGGCAAAGGAGAGCATGCGTCCACCCGGTCCCGAGCTGCTCACCGACACCTCCACCGGCCAGCGCTCCCCGTTCTTGGTTTTGTGCCAGGTTTCGAAACGGTCCCCACCGTTCCTCTCGATCCGGGCGATATGGGTTCGCACGTCCCAGGCATCCTCCACCGACTCGACATCCGGGATCGACATGCGCAACAGCTCCTCCCGGTCGTAGCCGGAACGCTCGGCGTAGGCGTGGTTCACATCCAGCAGGCGCCCGGTGGCCGGATCGACCTCCCAATAGCCGTCGTGGGTGGTTTCGATCGCCTGTCGGAAGGCGTGTTCGCGGGTGAGGATCTCTCGTTGCATCCGTTCGATGTGGGAGATGTCGCGGAAGAACCCTTGCACGATGGACTGCCCGGCCAGATCGATGCGACAGCCGGCGACTTCGACCGGGATGTTCATGCCCTGTTGATTCACGATCCAGGTCTTGATCGGCAGGGATGGATCGATGGCGGTCTGGCGTGCGTGATCTTCGAAGCCGCACGAGATGGTCTGGCTGTCCTCTTCGTTCGGATGCAGCTGGCGATGATGGGTGCCGCGCAGCGCCTCCAGCGGTTTGCCGATCAGCCGGCAGGCGGCCTGGTTGGCATCGATGATGATGCCGGTCTTTGCATCGGCCAGGAAGATGGCATCCGGGGCCTGGTTGAACAGGGCATGCCAGCGGGTTTCGCTCTGCCGCAGGCGGCGGTTGGCGATGGAGAGCTGAATGGCCAGGGCGATGATGGCGAGCACCGCCAGCATGGTGGTTACGAGGATCCCGTGAAACTGGTGCCACAGATCGTTCCAGCTCATCGGTCCGTTGTTCTCGAACGGCGGCAGTTTCAGGACGCGCGCCACTTTATCGACCAGGGTATAATCCGCGGGCATCACGAAGCCGGCCACCCCTTCCGGGAGATGGAACGGGTGCTCGCCGAGCGTCAGGAGGGCGGCGACGATCGACTCGTGCAGGTGGTTTTGTTCCTGTTGGGCAATGGCCACGAACGGCCACTCCGGATAGAGCCGGGTGGAGCTGATGAACGGCGCCTCGAGCCACCGTTGGCGATGGATCACCTTGAGTTGCCCCTCCGCCAGCTTGCCGGATTTCAGCATGGCCTCCAGCATGCCGGTGCGGGTGAAGGCGACATCGGCCTTCCCTTCCAGAACCCGGGTGATCCCCAGTTCCGGATAGACCCCCACAAACTGGATCTGACGTTCCGGATCGATGCGAATCCCGGCCTCGTGGAGTTCGTACATGGGGGCCATGTAGCCACCCAGGGACTCCGGGAAGGGGGCGGCGATGCGTTTTCCGGCCAGATCCGCCAGGGTGTCGAGATCGTTTCGTCCGGCGCGGGCCAGGATCACGCCGCCCAGGGCGCTGCTGCCGCCGCGCGGGGATTTGACCGACAGGGTGGCCAGGGGGCTGGAGAGGGTGTATTGCTGTCTGAGCTGGATGTAGTGCAGAGGGTTGGTCAGCAGGAAGTCCAGGGCGCCGTCGGCAATGCGTCGATTGAGTTCCGTGTAATCGGCCACCATCAGCTCGATCGGTTGGGACAGCCCGACGTGCGTGGTCAAATAGTCGGCCAGGGGCTGCCAGGGGTGCGAGTCGCCCGAGGAGAAGCGCCGGTCCAGGACGCCGATGGTCAGGGGGCGGTCGGCCCAGGCCGTCTGGCAGCCGACGAGCAGATGGGCGAGCAGGAGCAGCCAAGCCCAACCGGTTGCGCGTGGCTGGGCGATCGAACGGGCAGAACGGAATGGTTGAGTCTGCTTGCCTTCCATGAGGTGGCCATTGCGTCGGGCGACATGCTCAAGGTGGCAGGGGTCGGTCCGATTCGGAAAAGGGGAGCTTCGAGTATAGGGGTTATCATTTATGCGAATGATAAGCCTCATTGTCAAGAAGGATAGACAAGATTCCGACAAAGTGCAATTGCGATTATTTCGTATTTTTCGGGAAAATTGACGCAGTTTGCAAGATATGAGGTATAAGAATTGCATCCGGATCGGCGTCGAGCCGATCCGGTCCACCACACATGGAGGAATATGGCGTGCAACGCGCGCCAAGCCGGGCGCTTGCGAAAGGTCTTGGTCCAGGCGAGGGGCTGGGGCGGGATCACCACTCCTTCAGGCGTACCTGCAACGCCTCGTGCTTGGCGGTCACCTCGGCGGCCATCCGCGCCACATGGGCCCGATAGCGGGTCGCGATCGCCGCATCCCCCAGGGCCAGAATACGCGCCGCGAACAACGCCGCGTTGCGGGCCCCGGCCTTGCCGATGGCCATGGTGGCCACCGGAATGCCGCCCGGCATCTGCACCGTGGCCAACAAGGCATCCATGCCCTGCAACTCGGTGGCCGACAACGGCACGCCGATCACCGGCAGATCGGTGATCGAGGCGACCACGCCGGCCAGATGGGCTGCGGCTCCCGCGCCGACGATCAACACCCGGATGCCGCGTTCGGCGGCGGACTGGGCGTAATCGTGGGTGCGCGCCGGGGTGCGATGGGCCGACGTGACGGACATCTCGAAGCCGATGCCGAACTCCTTGAGCACCTTGCCGGCCTCTTTCATCACCTCGAAGTCGGAGTCCGAACCCATGAGAATCCCCACCAGGGGAGCGTTGTCCTGCATCATCGCGTGATCCTTCACCTCAAGAACGCTCCCGCGCCACGGCGCGGTAGCCGATGTCACGACGGTATTGCACCCCGGACCAGTCGATCCGGGTCACCGCCTCGTAGGCCCTCTGCCGGGCGGCGGCCACCCCGTCGCCCAGGGCGGTCACCCCCAGCACCCGTCCGCCGGCGGTGACGATCCGTCCCTCCAGGCTGCGGGTGCCGGCGTGAAACACCATGGTATCGGTCACCTCGGCGGCGCGGTCGAGTCCGGCGATCGCATCCCCTTTGGGATAGGCGCCGGGATAGCCCTGGGCCGCCATGACCACGCACAACGCGGCGCGCGGATCCCAGTCGATGGACATCCCCTCCAGGGAGCCGCTGGCGCAGGCCAGAAGATACGGGATGATGTCCGAACGCATGCGCATCAGCAGAGGCTGACACTCCGGATCGCCGAAGCGAACGTTGTATTCGAGGATGCGCAGATCGTCCCCATCGATCATCAGGCCGGCGTAGAGGATGCCGCGATAGGGATACCCCTCGGCGGCCATGCCACGCACCGTGGGCAGGATGATCTCCTCGACCGCGCGTCGCACCAGGGTCGGGGTCAGGCATGGCGCCGGGGAGTAGGCTCCCATGCCGCCGGTGTTGGGTCCAAGATCCCCATCGAAGATCGCCTTGTGATCCTGGGCCCCGGCCAGAGGCAACACCCGTTCCCCATCGACGAAGGCCAGCAGCGAGGCCTCTTCGCCCTTCAGGAACCCTTCCACCACCACCTCGTCGCCTGCGGATCCGAATTCGCGTTCCACCATGATCCGGTCGATGGCCGCGTGGGCCTCTTCCAGGGTCGAACAGACGATCGCTCCCTTGCCGGCGGCCAGCCCCGAGGTCTTGACCACGATCGGCGCGCCCTGCGCCGTCACGTGGGCATGGGCCTCGGCGGGGTCGCGGAAGGTGCGGTAGGCGGCGGTGGCGATGGCGTGACGGTCGAGCAGATCCTTCATGAAGACCTTGGAGCCCTCGAGTCGGGCGGCGGCCATCGACGGACCGAACACCGCGATGCCACGCTCGCGCAGCCGGTCGGAGAGACCCAGGGTGAGGGGCGCCTCGGGACCGATCACCGCCAGGTCGATGGCCTTCTCAACGGCGAAGGCGGTGAGGGCATCGATCGCCTCGGCCTGGATCGACACGCATTCGGCGTGCAAGGCGATGCCCGGATTGCCCGGCGCGCACCAGAGTTTCTCCACCAGGGGGGATTGGGCGATCTTCCACGCCAGGGCGTGTTCCCGTCCGCCACCCCCGACCAGCAATACCTTCATGCCCATGTCGCGCCTCTGCATTCGATTGTGGAATGTGCCGATTTTTCGCGTCGGATCCCGGATGGTTTCGGGCATCCAGACGAGAAAAGCGGAATTAACGCAAAAACCGGGCTGGAAGTCCAGCATTCACGCGCGGCCCCCCTTGCCGCCCGATCATCCGGATCCGGACCGCGGGCGGGCGAGGGGGGATCGGGGTCGATGGTCCCGCCTGTTCCGGGAGCCGGTCAATCCATGGCGCTCAAGGGTATGAGGATGTTGAACGTCAGACAGCACAGGGACATGACCCCGAACATGGTTCGGTCCAGAACGTAGGCCAGGGCGTGGTCCCCCTTTTTCACATGGAGATGGTTGGCGATCAGGGAGAGCGCGATGGTCAGGAAGATGGTGCCCATGCCGAAGCCGGAGATGAAATCCACCAAGCCGAAGGAGCCGGAAGGTGGCAGGATCGAGTTGGCGACGTAGGAGTTGGAAACCGCGCCGAAAAAGGCGGCGGAGGGGAGCGAAAATCGGGGACTGACATCGCAGGGGGCCACGAAGAAATTGGAGAGGGCCACCATCAACGACGCGAACAGGGCGACAAAGATCTTCAGGTAGACGCCGGGTCCGGTCCGTTGGATCTCGATCCCGACCACATACTGGGTGCGGGTGCTTTTTTCATCCACGGCCTTGCGCGGATCCCCATTGGCCGACTTGTAGGTGTGCGGCTTGACCGTGGTGCCATGCCGGATGATCGTGAAGCCGGGAATGCGCGTCCGGGAGCTGATGTTGGATTCCGGGTCCGCCACATAGCGCAGTTGGCCTGCATCCCGCGCGCTCTCTTCGATGTGGATGTTGAGCAGGTGCCCCTCGATGGGGACGCGCATGGTATCGAAGAATTTCAGGAACTTCGCCGAGATCCGGTATTTCTGGTAGTGGATGTTCTCCTCGCCGTGGTACGCCTCGAGCAGTTCCTTCTTGAGGATCGATCCATCGACGATGACGAACCTGCCGCCGGGATCCAGCTCCTTCGAGCCGGTCCAGGAGAACCAGAGGTAGAGATTGGCGGTCCAGAACGAGTCGCGAATCGACAGGGTTTCGATGTTGTCCACATACGAGCCGACCTTGACCTCGACGACCCCGCCCTGATCCGGCGTGTCCGCGGAAGACGCGGATTCGGATTCGACCGGCTCCGCGCTCATTCGGGAGGTGTGATGCTGGCGCGCGGATGTCTTGCTTTGGTGGAGAAACGTGCTGGCAAAATGGATTCCAATGCCATAAAGGACGAAAATCAGGAGGCTTGCCGAAAGGATGAAGCGCTTTTTCCTGCCCTCCAGACCAGCCCATGTCTGAAAATACATCCTGAAATCTCCATGCAGCTTGAGTCATGCGGGAAATCCGGGCGATCGAAGCCGGGTACCCTGGCCGCCCGTGCCTGGATCAGGTATCCGGGCATGCCATGCGGGGTCAACCCTCCGGATCCGGGATGTTCTCATCCAGGATATAGTCGATGGTCTCGCGAATGCTGGTGGTGGTGTTGCGGAACTTGAGCCGCTTGAAGGCCTTGAGTCCCAGCGCCCGCACCCCCTCGGCCAGCAGGGCGTTCAAGAAGCTGTGCGGCGCGGACTCGACATCTGAAAAATCGAACACGATCACCTTGCCTTCGTGAATCGCCGGCATCAACCGTCGATCCTTGAACTGGATCGCCTCCTGCTTGTTTTCGGCGTAGCGGCCAAAATAGTTATGGATCACGATGGGATATTCGTGGGTCTGGCTTTCCCCGGCGCCGTTGGATCCCTCCTTGGCCGCCGCCTCGCGGAACTCGCTCAGCATGCGTTGCAGGTTCACTGTTTCGCCACTCTTGGACAACCGCATCATGATCAGCACGATCGTCCCCGGCCAGCGAGTCCGTCCGCCGGCTGGCGAAGGCCAGCCGGGGCAACCGTTGAAACAATCAATCCTCGAGGATATCCCCGCGCAGGGCGGATTTGTGGGCTACGGGCAGCACCCCCTCCTCGCCGTCGTCCGGGTTGTAGAAGGCGCGCACCGAGCCGACGCGGCCATAGCGTTCGAACAGACTGTTCCACCCCTTGACATACATGGGGCAGTCGTCGTTGAAGCAGACGAACATGAAGTCGCTGACGAAACCCATGCCGTCGCCACAGAAGTTGTGGCCGGCTGCGGCCCATTTCTTCATCGCCACGCCGCAGTGGGGACAGTCACAGGCGGTCAGGCCGATTTTTTTCTCCGCGGTCATCCAATCTTCTCCTCGATCCAGGCGGTGGCGAATGCCAAGGCCTCGTTGAGCGTTTCGGGACGGGTTCCGCCCCCCATCGCCATGTCGGGACGGCCCCCACCCTTGCCACCCACCTTGGGGGCCACCGCCCCCATCCAGTCGCCGGCCTTCACCCGTCCGGTCAGATCCTTGGTCACCCCGGCCAGCAGGCTCACCTTGCCCTCCTCGGGCAGTCCCAGAAAGAGCGCGCCGGAGCCGAGCTTGTCGCGCAGCCGGTCGGCCATCTCCCGCAACCCCTTGGCATCGACATCGTTCACCCGCGCCACCAGATAACGGACGCCGTTCTTCTCGCGGGCCTGGCCGAACAACTCGTCCACGGTCGAGCCGGCCAGGGCGGCCTTGGATTTCTCCAGCTCCCGCTCCAGCTCCGCGCGGCGGGCCAGGAGTTTTTCCACCCCGGTCAACGCCTCGCCGGGTGGGAGTTTCAACAAGCCGGCGATCTTGCGCAGCAGCTGGGCATCGGACTGGAAGCTCGTTCGTGCCGCCGCGCCGCACACCGCCTCGATGCGGCGCACCCCGGCAGCCACCGCCGCCTCGGAGACGATGCGCATCAGGCCGATATCCCCGGTGCGGGTCACATGGGTGCCGCCGCACAGCTCCATCGAGGGGCCGAGTCGCACCACCCGCACCCGGTCGCCGTACTTCTCGCCGAACAGGGCGGTGGCGCCCTGGGCGACCGCCTCCTCCGGGCTCATCACCTCGGTGACGCCGGCCTCGTTGGCCAGGATCCAGCCGTTCACCAGCCCCTCGACCCGTTCGATCTCGTCGCTGGTCAGGGCCTGGAAATGGGCGAAGTCGAAGCGCAGCCGTTCCGGTCCCACCAGCGAACCGGCCTGCTTGACGTGCTCCCCGAGCACCTGTCTCAGGGCCAGATGCAGCAGATGGGTGGCCGAGTGGTGCCAGCGGGTCGCCTGACGGCGCGCACCATCGACGACCAGATGGACCGCATCGCCGACATGCAGGGAGCCGCTCTCCACCCGCGCGGCATGGACGATCAGTTCGGGAATCGGACGGCGAGAGTCGGTCACCGAGGCGCGCGACTCGCCGATCGTGATCACCCCGGTGTCTCCCGTCTGTCCGCCCGACTCGCCGTAGAACGGGGTGACATCGCAGATCACGCTCCCCTCCTCGCCGGTGGCCAGGGTCAACACCCGCTCCTTGCCGCGCACCAGGGCGCGTATCCGTCCCGAGGCGCTCTCCTGGTCGTGGCCGACGAAATCCACCGGGCCGCCATCGGCCAGGATCTCGTGGTAGACCGCCGCCACCCCCTCATCTCCGGAGCCGGCCCAGGCGGCCCGCGCCATGGCCTTCTGACGCGCCATGCGCGCCTCGAACCCCTCCATGTCCAGTTCGATGCCGCGATCACGCAGGATGTCGGCGGTGAGATCCACCGGGAAGCCGTAGGTGTCGTAGAGGGTGAAGACCACCTCGCCGTCGAGCCGGTCGCCGGCGGAGAGGTTGGCCATGGCCCCATCCAGGAGTTTCATCCCCGAACCGAGGGTCAATACGAAGCGCCGCTCCTCGTTCTCGATCACCGCCTCGATGGCCGCGCGGCGCGCCATCAGCTCCGGGAAGATCGTGCCCATCCGCTCCACCAGGACCGGGACGAGGCGATGGAGAAACGGCTCTTCCATGCCCAGCAGGCGACCATGCCGCATCGCCCGGCGCATGATGCGGCGCAGGACGTACCCGCGTCCCTCGTTGGAAGGCAACACCCCGTCGGCGATCAGGAATCCCGCCGCGCGAACGTGGTCCGCGATCACTTGCAACGAGACGGTCTCCTTCGACCAGGCCGATGCTCCCCCGGAGGCGGGTGGGGCCACCGGGTGGCCGGTGAGGGTGGACGCGGCCCGCATCAGGGGTTGGAACAGATCCGAATCGTAGTTGTTGGTCCGACCCTGCATCACCACGGCCAGACGCTCCAGCCCGGCCCCGGTGTCGATGCAGGGGCGGGGCAGGGGGGTCATGGTGCCGTCCGCGGCCCGGTCGAACTGCATGAAGACCAGATTCCAGATCTCCACGAAGCGATCCCCGTCCTGATCCGGCGAACCGGGTGGTCCACCCGGAATGTGGTCGCCGTGGTCGTAGAAGATCTCCGAGCAGGGGCCGCAGGGACCGGTCGGGCCCATGGACCAGAAATTGTCGCTGGTGGCGATGCGGATGATCCGCTCCGCGGGCAGACCGAGTTTTTCGTGCCAGATGGCATACGCCTCGTTGTCTTCGGCGTAGACTGTCACCAGCAGCCGCTCGAGGGGCAGACCCAGCTCGCCGGTGACGAACTCCCAGGCCAGGGAGATCGCCTCCGCCTTGAAATAATCGCCGAAGGAGAAGTTGCCGAGCATCTCGAAAAAGGTGTGGTGACGGGCGGTGCGACCGACGTTTTCCAGGTCGTTGTGCTTGCCGCCGGCGCGCACGCACTTCTGAGAGCTGACCGCCCGCGTGTAGGCGCGTCGTTCCTGGCCCAGAAAGGTGGCCTTGAACTGGTTCATGCCGGCGTTGGTGAACAACAGGGTCGGGTCGTTGTCGGGCAGCAGGCTGGAGGAGGCCACCACCGTGTGTCCCTTGCGTTGAAAGAACGCCAAGAAGCGCTCGCGAATTTCGTCTGCCGTCATGGTTTCCTCGATCCATCCCATGCCAACTGGCGGCATGATCCTTGATGAAATGATCAACGCGCCCCTTTTTTGTCGAGGGGCGCGCGCCATACCTATGTTCGATCGTCTTCGTTCAGGGCCGCCGCGATCACCTCCGGCTCGAAGCCGCGCCGCAGCAGAAAGGCGTATCGTTTTTGTCGGTTGCGCCAGTCCGACGCGGGTTGCGCGCCGAATTTCTTTTCCACGACCCGACGGGCCTCGACCACCGGATCCCGGTCCGGCTCCTCCGGATCGCGCAGCGCCGCCGCGATCCATTCGGCCTCCACCCCCAGGCCGTGCAGCTCGGCGCGGATGCGCAACGGACCCCAACCCCGTTCGCGGCGCACCCGTGCGCGGGAAGCGGCGAAGGCCCGATCATCCAGATACCCCAAATCGTGGCAGCGCGCCAGGGTCGTTTCGATGGCCTCCGGCGCGACCCCCTCTCTTTCCAGGCGACGCCTGAGTTCGATCGTGCCGTAAGAGCGTCCGGTCAGCAGCCTCAGGGCCAGTCCATACCCGTCGCCGCGCCTGGACCCCTTGCGATCGTCGTCCGGAGAGGGCGCGTCGTCACACCCGTCCCGAACCGGTGCGTCACCGTTCAACGCCGCATTCCGCGCAGGCCGTAGACATAGGCCAACACCTCGGCCACGGCCTTGAAGAGATCATGGGGAATCACCCGGTCCAGATCCACATCCTTGAAGAGCGAACGAGCCAACGGCGGGTTCTCCACGATCGGCACCCGATGGCCCCTGGCCATTTCGCGGATCCGCTCGGCAACGTGTCCGCGTCCCTTGGCGATCACCTTGGGCGCGGCCATCTTGCCCTGCTGGTAGAGCAGGGCCACCGCCACATGGGTCGGGTTGGTGATCACCACATCCGCCTTGGGCACTTCGGCCATCATGCGACGCTGGGCCATTTCGCGCTGGATCTGCCGGATGCGGCTCTTGACCAGCGGATCGCCCTCCATCTGCTTGAGTTCGTCCTTGACCTCCTGCTTGGTCATGCGCAGGGATTTCATGTGTTCGTAGCGCTGATACATGAAATCGAACAGCGCGAAGGCCAGGAAGGCGAGCGATACCTTCCACAGCACCGACAAGGACTCCTTGCCCAGGGCCAAGGTGATCTGTTCGATGGAGGTGGCGGACCAGCCGAGGATCTCTTCCATGCTCCCCTTGATGGAATAATAGACCACCAGGGAGATCACCCCCATCTTGAGGATGGATTTGAACAGATCCACCAGGGAGCGTTTGGAGAAGAGTCGCTTGAGGCCGCTCCAGGGGTTGATCTTGGAGAATTTCGGCATCAACGGTTCCCAACTGAAGAGAAAACCGTGTTGGATCAGCGAGCCGAAGATGGCCATGAACACCAGAACGAGCATGAAGGGGGCCAGATCGATCAGCATGCCGATCAGTACGCCATCGAGCAGCACCGAGAGTCCGTGGTGGGTGAGATCGTCGCTGATGGCGCCGCTCAGGAAGAAGCGCATCTTCTCCTGGAAAGCGTTCCAGAGGGTTTCGCCGTGGAAGAAGAAAACGCCGGTGGCGCCCAGGAGCAGCAAGGCGGTGCCGACCTCGCGCGAGCTGGCCACCTGGCCCTTGTCGCGGGCATCGCCGAGTCGTTTGCCCGTGGGGTCTTCGGTTTTTGATTCGTTGTCGGCGTCTTCGGCCATGCACGACCCTTCCCGAACGGATGCTTGACGAGGATTGGTCGGCGATTCGGGGGTTCGGGCATCGGGATCGATCCGTGGAAGTCATTCCGCCGCGCGCCCGCGGATAAGACCGCGACCAACGGATTATTGTAACCCGGATTGATTGGTCTGGGAAGGGCGGGCGATCAAGGGGGGTGGGGCGATGGGGCAGCCACGGGTTCAGGGCCGGCTGGAGCGGCCTTGAACCCGTGGAATCACGCGGGGGGCTGGATCAGAAATCCTTGCTCAGGCCGAGAACAACCTGGTCGCGGGCCAGTCCGGGATCGACCGCCTGCCACACCTTGGCGCGGCGATCGGAGGTGTTCCAGGCCAGGGAGGCGTTGATGCCGAGCACCTCCTTGGAGAGGGAGACGGTGTAATCGTTGTAGAACTTGATCGATCCGCCCTCCGGGCTGTCGAAGTAATCGCCCCAGGAGCGTCCGAAGTGTCCGGCGATCTTGAAATCAGCCGGCAGCGGATAGGAGGCGGAGAGGTCCAGGTAGGAGGCGGAGTTGCTCAGCAGGGAACCGCCGAAGCTCGGCGAGTAGCTGTATTTGCCGTTGAGAGACAGCTTGACGGGGAGGGTGTACCCCAGGCCAAGATAGTATTCGTCGTAGTAGAGCTTCAGGCTTTTGTTCGCGCCCGGATAGGCGTAGTGGACGAATCCCAGGTCCACGTTGACCCCCTGGATTTCGCGCGCCCAGCCGATGGCCGGGTCGAGTTCCATGTAGGGGCTGTCCGTGCCGGGAGGCATGATGAACCGGACATTGCTTCCGAACAGGGAGGCGTAGATGCCGCTCGGCTCGTGGGTGATCTTGCCGGTGGCCTGCACGACCGGATTGTGTTTGTTGTTGGAGACCCCGCGGGAAACATAGTCGGTCAGGGCCGTCACGTTGGCGTTCAGGACAAAGCCCGACCCGAGCCTGATGCCGGTGGCAGAGGGTTCCGCCTCGGCGGCGGGGGCGCCGTTGCCGGGGGCGGTGATCCGCTCCTCGGCCACGGCGGATCCAGCGCCAACCATCAGACAGGCACCCAGGACGGGCAGCCATGAGTTGTTCATGGGATATCTCCTTGGAATGACGGTAAATGTAGTGGTGATCCAATTCGTTGCGGCGCAGTGGCCGGGCATGGTCTGGCATTGGAAAATGCATTTTTCGGGCCAGTTGCGAGTTTTTTCGATCCAGGGACCAGGATGGTCCGCCAGACCGGCATGAACGGAAACAACCGTCATTTTTCCGGTGGCGCGTTGCGGGGGCGCGGCGGGCCGTGGCGAAAAAGGGTTTTCTTCAGGAAGGGGGAGAGGCTAGGATGTACCGCGAGACAACGGGCCAGACATCAGCCACCAGAGCCATCAGGTTTGCGCGGGAGGCGCATCGCGACGACATGAATTCCCTGCCCACTTCGGACGATCTGTCCGCGCGCCGGCAACGGCTCGACGAGACGCTGCGCGGTCTGGAACGGGTTCTGGTGGCCTTCTCCGGCGGGGTGGACAGCGCCTATCTGGTCGCGGCGGTGCATGCGGCGGGGATCCCCTATGTGGCGGTCACGGCCAATTCGCTCACCATGCCGGCCCGGGACCTGGAGGATGCGCTGGCCCTGGTGAGCCGGTTCGGCTGGCGCCACCGCCTGATCGAAAGCGGCGAGATGTCCGACCCGGCGTTCACCCGCAACGCGCCGGACCGCTGCTTTCATTGCAAGAACGATCTGTTCGGTCGCCTGACCGAATTGGCCGCGCGGGAAGGGTTCGCCCACGTCCTGGACGGCAGCACCCTGGACGATCTGGACGACTACCGACCTGGCATGCGGGCCAAACGACACCATGCCGTGGTCAGTCCGCTCATGGAGGCCGGTCTCTCCAAGGGGGACGTGCGGGCGTTGTCCCGCGCGGCGGGATTGCCCACCTGGGACAAGCCGGCATCGCCATGCCTCTCCTCGCGCATCCCCTACGGCGAGCCGATCCTTCCGGAGTCCCTGCGCATGGTGGAGACCGCCGAGCAGGGGTTGCGCACCCTGGGATTCACCACCCTGCGGGTGCGCAAACAGGGACAGACCGCGCGCATCGAACTGCCGGTGGAGCAGATCCCGCGCCTGCTCGACGAGACGTTGCGCCAGGAGGTGATCCGTCTGGTGCGCGGTTGCGGCTTCGGGTTCGTCGCCCTGGATCTGGAAGGGTTCTCGAGCGGCAAGCTCAACCGGGTGATCCCCCTCGTTCAGCGCGTGGAGGCGTCGTCGTCGCTCCCGGACTCCGCCGCGCCGTCGCCCGCCGTCCCGCCGTTCGGCTCCTGAGCCGCGTCGGTCAGCACCTTGCGCAGATACTCCTCGACCGGCATGCCCAAGGCATCGGCCTGGCGTATCAACCGTTCCACCACCGCGTCATCGACGTGACGCACCCGCAGATGTCCCATGGTTCTCTCTCCTGAATTCAAGTCGGCCCGGTGCGTGAATGGTTTCCGCATGGGCAAGGTTAAGCATGGAGACGCGCACCCTGTCAACCTCGGCATGTAAAGTTTTTTTTGCCTGGCCCTCTTGACGCTTTCCGACGAATGCTTACATATCACCTCGGAATCCCGAAGGAACCAAAACCGTATCTCGCCAAGGATCGGGACTCCCCCGCGCTGTTACATCAGCCCGGCCCCGTGCTCCTTTGTCGATGGATGCCCGTGGCCATTGTGGATTATCGTAAGGTACAACCGTCATAACGTCTTTGTGGAGAAATCAGCATGCTGAAATCGAAATTGCGTCCGCTGCATGATCGCGTCGTCGTCAAGCGCACCGAAGAGGAGAAAAAAACCGCCGGTGGCATCATCATCCCGGATACCGCCAAGGAAAAGCCGATCCAGGGTGAAGTCCTGGCCGTGGGCAAAGGTGCGATCCAGGAGAGCGGCAAACACCGTCCCATGGATGTGAAGGTGGGCGACATCGTGCTGTTCGCCAAATATGCCGGTACCGAGGTGAAGCTCGATGGCGAAGAGCTTCTCATCATGCGCGAAACCGACATCATGGGCGTCATCGGTTGATCCTCGGGATCCCGGAATTTCGACGACCCAACGAGTTTCATCAACGACACACCTAATTTTGGGAAGGTAACGAGAGATGGCGGCTAAAGATGTGAAATTCGGTGAAAACGCCCGTGCCAGGATGCTGGCCGGCGTCAATGTGCTGGCCAACGCGGTCAAGGTGACCCTCGGCCCCAAGGGCCGCAACGTGGTGCTGGACAAGTCCTGGGGCGCCCCGCGCGTCACCAAGGATGGCGTGAGCGTGGCCAAGGAGATCGAACTCGAGGACAAGTTCGAGAACATGGGCGCGCAGATGCTCAAGGAGGTCGCCTCCAAGACCTCCGACGAGGCGGGTGACGGCACCACCACCGCCACCGTCCTGGCCCAGAGCCTGATCCGCGAAGGGATGAAGGCCGTGGCCGCGGGCATGAACCCCATGGATCTCAAGCGCGGCATCGACGCGGCGGTCGAGGCCGTGGTCGTGGCGCTCAAGAATGCCTCCAAGGAGATCACCAGCTCCGAGGAAGTGGCCCAGGTCGGCACCATCTCCTCGAACAACGATGTCGAGGTCGGCAAGATGATCGCCGAGGCCATGGACAAGGTTGGCAAACAGGGCGTGATCACCGTCGAGGAGAACAAGATGCTCGAAACCACCCTGGAGGTGGTCGAGGGGATGCAGTTCGATCGCGGCTACCTGTCGCCCTACTTCGTCACCAACGCCGAGAAGATGCAGGTGGAGATGGAAGATCCCCTCATCCTCCTGGTCGAGAAGAAGGTCAGCAATCTCCAACAGATCCTGCCGGTGCTCGAGGGCGTGGTCCAATCCTCCCGTCCGCTTTTGATCGTCGCCGAGGATGTCGAGGGCGAGGCCCTGGCCACTCTGGTGGTCAACAAGCTGCGCGGCGGCCTGAAAGTGTGCGCGGTCAAGGCTCCCGGCTTCGGCGATCGTCGCAAGGCGATGCTGGAGGATATCGCCATCCTCACCGGTGGCACCGTGGCCTCCGAGGATGTGGGCGTGAAGCTCGAGAATGTCTCCGTGGACATGCTGGGCAGCGCCAAGTCGATCATCATCACCAAGGATGACACCACCATCGTCGATGGCGTCGGTTCCCAGCAGGATATCAAGGCCCGGGTCAACCAGATCAAGGCCCAGATGGAAGACACCACCTCCGACTACGACCGCGAGAAGCTGCAAGAGCGTCTGGCCAAGCTGGCCGGTGGCGTGGCGGTGTTGAAGGTGGGGGGCGCCACCGAGGTCGAGGTGAAGGAGCGCAAGGATCGGGTCGAAGATGCGCTGCATGCCACCCGCGCCGCCGTGGAAGAGGGGATCGTGCCGGGTGGTGGCGTGGCCCTGCTGCGCGCCCGCGCCGCCCTGGAGAACCTCCAGGTGGCCAACGCCGATCAGAAGGTGGGTGTGGCCATCGTGCGTCGCGCCCTGGAAGAGCCGGTGCGCATCATCGCCGAGAACGCCGGTGCCGAGGGTTCGGTGGTGGTCAGCAAGATCCTGGAGAACAATCGTCCGTCGTTCGGCTTCGACGCCTCCAAGGATGAGTACACCGATCTGGTGGCCCGCGGCGTGATCGATCCGACCAAGGTGAGCCGGCATGCCCTGCAAGCTGCGGCCTCCGTGGCCGGTCTGATGATCACCACCGAGGCGATGGTCGCCGAACTGCCCAAGAAGGATGCCGCGCCGGCCATGCCGGGTGGCGGTGGCATGGGCGGCATGGGTGACATGGGGATGTAACTTGCATGAGGGGGTGAGGGGGTCCTCCCCGTACCCCGCGGATCTCCGGGGAACGCCCGTCAGGGCGTTCCCTGCCAAAAAATAAAGCACCCCCGGTTGCATCCTGGCCGGGGGTGCTTTATTTTAGGGGTTCCGCTCCAGACCAGGCAGTACGGTCCCGCGAACGCTTTTCAATACCCTTGACCGGAGAAATCGCCAAGATGGCCATCTTCAATCTGCTCGTCGTCGGATTCGTTGTCTGGGTCTTTGCCAAGGCCATCGGGGCCGGCATGAAGCAAGACTCCACGGACCGTTATTTCCAGACCGTCAAGATCAAGACCGGCAAGAAGTTTCACAACTTCTTCGGGGTTCCGAACGCCAACTTCAAGTGACCCGCGCGTCCACTCCCCACGCCATGGACACGGCCCGCATGATCTACGCCGACAGCGAATCGTCGGCGGATCTCTATTATGCCACCCGGTTCTTCGCTCCGGATCCGTTTCTCTATCTGCGCGATCCCTCGGGTCGTGATCACGTCGTGGTCACCGCCCTGGAGGTGGATCGCGCCCGCCGCACCGCGCGGGTCGATCGGGTCCACGAGTGGAGCCAGATCAAATCCCGCTGGCAGGAGCGGCATCCCGACCAGAGCGCCACCACCGAGGCGCTGACCCTGTTCCTGCTGGCCGAACTCGGCATCCAACGGCTCGCCACCCCCGACGATTTCCCTTTGCTGATGGCCGATCGGCTGCGCGAGGCCGGGATCGAACTGATCCCGGAAAGCGGCCCCTTCTGGCCGGAACGGGCCATCAAGCGCGCCGAGGAGATCGCCCACATCGAGGCGGCCCTCGAGGTGACCGCGATGGGGATGCAGGCCGGCATCGAGATGATCGCCGGGGCTGCCATCGGCGCGGACGGGATCCTCTGGTCCGGTGGCGCGCCGCTGACCAGCGAGCGGGTGCGTGGCGAGATCCATGCCCGGCTGGTGCGCGAGGGGGCCTCGCCGCGTCACACCATCGTCGCCGGCGGTCCCCAGGGAGCCGATCCCCACGAGGAGGGACACGGGGTGTTGCGCGCCTCGCAATCGATCATCCTCGACATCTTTCCGCGCATGGAGAGGAGCGGCTACTGGGGCGACATGACCCGAACGGTTTGCAAGGGGCGGGCTCCGGAGCGGCTGCGTGCCCTGTGGGACGCGGTGAAGGCGGCCCAGGAGCTGGCTTTCGAGCGGATTGGCGATCAGGTTTCGGGTCTGGCCGTGCATCAGGCGGTCACCGATTCGATGACCCGTGCAGGCTTCGTCACCGGCATCGACGAGGCCGGACGCCAGATCGGTTTCTTTCATGGCACCGGCCACGGTCTGGGGTTGGAGATCCACGAAGCCCCGCGCATCGGCGGCAAGGATCAAACCCTGCTCACCGGTCATGTGGTCACCGTGGAGCCGGGGCTCTACTATCCGGATCTGGGGGGGGCGCGGCTGGAGGATGTGGTGGTGGTCGAGGCCCACGGCTGCCGCAATCTGACGCGGTTTCCCAAATTCCTCGAGGTTTGATTTGTCCTCGACCCTCGTTCTGGTCCACGGCTGGGGCTTCGGTGCCGGGGTCTGGCGTCCGGTGCGGCGCGGACTCCAGACCCGCTCCCTCCACGCCCTGGATCTCGGCTTTTATCATCCGGCCCGGACCGCGCTCCCGACCGGAGATGATTTCATCGCCATCGGCCATTCGCTGGGTTTTCTCTGGCTGACCCGACACCTGCTCCTCGAACCGGAGCTGGCCGCCCGCTGTCGTGGTCTGATCGCGATCAATGGTTTTTGTCGCTTCGCGCGCTCCCTGGATTTTCCGGCGGGTGTGGCTCCGCGTATCCTGGAACGGATGGTCTCTCGTCTGAGGATCGATCCCCGGACCGTATTGAGCGATTTTCAACGACAGGGGGGGCTGGATACCCCGCTGAACCTGCCGGCCACCCTGAATGCCCACGCCCTGGCTCAGGGGCTCTCCTGGTTGGCCGAGTGGGACAGTCGCGCACTGCTTCCGGCGTGGAACAAGCCGCTCCTGGTGATCGCCAGTCGGGATGATCGGGTGGTGACGCCGGAGATGGTGCTTCAACAGTTTCAGCCCGGCGCGTTCACGACCCTGGAGTGGTGCGAGGAGGGTGGCCATCTGCTCCCCTTGACCCGACCCGAGTGGATCGCCGCGTGCATCGATGCCTTCGCGCGTCGGCATGGGGCGTCATGAGCGGCGGCGCTCCGGTGACCCGAGCCTTCGACGCGGCGGCCTCCCGGTATGAGGCGCACGCCGCTCCCCAGGCCCACGCAGCGGCGCGGCTGGCGGCGCGATTGTCGGAACTCCCTTTGCCCGAGGCGCCGCGGATTCTGGAGATCGGCTGCGGGACCGGATTTCTGACCCGACACCTGGCGAGTCTCCACCCCAGGGCCACGATTCTGGCCACCGACCGTTCGCTGGCGATGTTGCGCGTGGCTCGTGCCAACCTGGCCGGTCATGGGCAGATATCCTTTGCGGCCATGGATGGGGAGCGGCTCGCGGCAGGTGGTGGATTCGATCTGATCACCGCCAATCTCGCCTGGCAGTGGTTTTTCGATCCCTTCGAGGCGGTGGAGCGCTGTCGGGCCTTGCTCAATCCGGGGGGATGGCTTGCCTTTTCCACCCTCGGGGAGGCGAATTTCGCCGAGTGGCGCGCCCTCTGCACCGCCCGCGGCCTGCCCCACGGTCTGCGCGACTATCCGAGCCTGGCCGCGTGGCGCAGCCGTTTTCCCGCGCCATGCCTCATCACCGAGGAGCGCCATCCCACCACCTACCCCTCCGCTCTGGCGTTCCTGCGCGCCCTGCGCGCCATCGGCGCCCAGGCCCCGGCCAGCGGCCACCGACCGGCCCCGGCTGGCGCCCTGCGTCGGGTGTTGCGCGGGCAGCGGGCGGGATTTCAGGCGACCTACCAGATGGTGTATTTATGGGTGTGTGCCCGCAAATGACAGGAATCCCGGATGTCGAAGTGAATCAGAACGGGGTGGCGTGATACAGCTCCCCGTGGACCGCGGGCGAGTCGGCGGCGGACAAGGTGAGAAAAATCCCGGTGATGCTCTCCGGAGTCGGGAGGGTGGCGGGGTTGTCGCCGGGAAAGACCTTGGTGCGCAGCGCGGTGGCCATGGGACCGGGATCCACCGCCACCATGCGCACCGGGCTGTTGGGGGTTTCGGCGGCCCAGCAGCGGGTCATCTGCCAGAGGGCCGCCTTGGAGGCGGCATACGAACCGCGAAACGGGGTGGCTTCCATGGCCTCGCGACAGATCACCTGGATCACCACGCCGGCGTCGCTCTTCTTGAGCAGGGGCATCATCTCGCGGGTCAGGAAGAATGGCGCGGTGGCGTTCACCCGCAGCACCGTCTCCCAATCCGCCGGGCAGTGCAGCTCCATGGGGGTGCGTGGTCCGATCTGGGCCGCCGCGTTGATCAGCACATCCAGCCGACCGAACCGTTCGAACAGCGCCTTGGCCACTTCGGGCACGCGATGCAGATCGCTTTCCAGGTTCAGGGGGACGATCCCGGCCTCGCCGCCCGCGGCGCGGATGAGATCATCGGTTTGTTTCAGCGGTTTCTGGCGGCTGCCGAGCAGGAAAACCCGCGCGCCGGCGTTCGCGCAGGCGATCGAGACGGCCCGGCCCAGGCCGGAGCCGGCCCCGGTGATCAGGATGATGCGATTGTCCAGCGACATCTCAAGACTCCCTTCCAACAGTGCGGGACCCCACAACTGGCGGGGTCCAGGGGCCAATGGCCCCTGGTGGGATCCAAGGGCAAAGTCCTTGGGACTTTGCTTTTGCCTTGCGCGCGCGTTCACGATACGTGATTTTTTGCGTCTTTTGCGAAAAATCGCTTTTTTTGAAGAGCGCGCTGAAAGCCTGAAGTCAACAGAAACGGCAAAAAATAAAGAAAATCAAATCACTGGGAGAGGAATCTCCCGGACGCGCTCTTTTTTTAACGGTAAGAACGATACATTCCAAACTGGGGGCGGTTTGAAAGCAACGCATTCCCTTCCGCGCCTTACAACGCCTTGCGAATACGCCGCAACTCGTTGAGCTTGCCCACCTCGAAAGCCGACAACAGACGGGCGTTCTCCGGGGTGGGATCGTGGTAGTAGGCACGCAGCAACCGCAACCGCTCCACCTCCGCCGGAGTGAGCGGCGGTTCCCAGGGATGGATCACCAGCCAGTCGGCGGCGATGCGCACCAATTTTTCCTGAATCGGAAACTCCCGGTAGGAGAGGATCTTTCTCCCGCCCGAACCCCAGATCCCCTGTCCGACGAACCGCTCTCCCCCGCCATTCGACGAGACCCCACCACCACGCCAGCCGACCCAGCTCAACGGACGACCCGCGTCCCGATACCCCTCCCAGCGTACCACCCGATCGCCGACCACGCGACCCGGAGAGTCCAGCACAACCATTTTCTCTTGCAACCAGGCCACCAAAATTACATGATGAACGGCGTTGGTGGGCGAGGGGGCCAGTGTCACCAAGCGAAGATGTTTTTCTGAAAAGCCGCTCTCGTCGAGCAACAACATCTTGGCGATGGCGTAATCCTCGCAGTCCCCGCCGTCGCGGTAGGCATCGACCGGGGCCAGCCAGATGTTCTCCGGATCGTCCTGATAACGGATGCGGCGGTTCACCCGGTCCTGAACCGCCTGCAAGCGGTCCGGCATGGGCAAGGCGCGTACCTCGTCCAGATCCTCGGCCCACGAAGCGGGCTTGGCCTGGGCGTGGCGGTTGAACACCCGCGCCCATTTTTCGCTGCGTCCGGTGTCGTCCGCGCGCGAGGCGCTCTCCTGGAACAGCCGCATCAGCGGTGAAACCCGCTCCGGGTCGCCGGCCTCGGATGTGGGGAGCGGCAGACCCGCGACGATGAGAAGTGCATAAACGACCGAACGCCACCCCATGGCATTCTCCACCCGAACCCGAGGTTTTCGCGATGAGCGCCGATTCCCAACCCGTCACCTTCCACCCGGAACCCCAACGCCCGAAACTGGGCGTGGGGCTCGGTTATACCGTCTCGTTGGAGTTCGAGGCGATCTCCCTGCCCCCCTTCAAGGATATCCTGGTCCTGGCCAAGAAGTGCCCGGTGGGGATGATCGGCATCAGCAAGTGTCTGGGACTGATCGCCCCGGACGGCTTCGAACTCCACGAGGTGGAAGACCCGGTGGTCGAGGCGATCCTGATCAACAAGCAGATCACCAGACGCCTGCCCTTGTCAACCGTGCTCGATATTCTGCGTGCCCGGGTCTTTCCCTACATCTCCCGTGGCGAACTCATGAGCATCGATTTTCATGTGCGTCTGCGTCACTACCGCATCGAGGGAACCTTGCTGCCCGATGACGACCATTGAGCCCTTGATCCGTTTCCATTCGTGCGTGGTCGAACCTTTCGCCGGGGTCGAGGCCGTGGAGGAGCTGTTGTTGCGTCAAGGTTTTCTGGTGGTGATGGATGGCGCGTCGTTCCTGGGGCTGCTCGTGGTCGAAGATATTTTGGAGTGGCGTCACACCCTGGTGATCGACTGCGTGCGCCCCAAGCCGACCATTGGACCTGGCGAGTCGCTGCGACGCGCTTTCGGATTGATGCAGCGTTACCGTTTGCCGGTGCTGCCGGTGGTGGAACGCGAACGTTTCATCGGCGTGGTGACCCAAACGGCCCTTTTGGAGCATCTGGCCGATCGGGGGGACTCCTTCGAACGACGCATCGCCGCCCATGCGCGCGAACTCTGGTCCCTGAACCAGTCCCTGACCGCCGAGATCTCGTTGCGCAAACGCGCCGAAAACCGCGCCCGTGCGGCCAATCGCGCCAAAAGCCGCTTTCTGGCCGATGTCAGCCATGAAATCCGCACCCCGTTGCATGTGGTGGTCGGGCTTTGTCAGCGTCTCGGGGAGCAGGCGACCCGGATCGACCGCGATACGCTGGTGGGTCAGTTGCGTCGCATCCAGGAGGCGGGCGAGCATCTGTTCGGCCTGGTGGAACGGATGCTCGATCTGGCGCGCATCGAGGCGGGTCTGGTGACGGTCCGGCCCGAGCCGCTGGAGCCGGCCCGTTTCCTGGAGGATCTGAGCATCTGGTTCGTGCCGGAGGCTCGTGTTCGGGGCAATCGTCTGGAACTGAGGGTGGATGGGGGGATCGGCACGGTGCTGGCCGATCCGTTGCGTCTGCGTCAGGTGCTGTTCAACCTTCTGGCCAATGCCAACCGTCACACCGATCGGGGGGAGATCACCCTCGCGCTTGAGCTGGTGACGGCGGATGCCGGGCGCCGGGTGTTGCGTTTTCAGGTGGAGGATACCGGTTGCGGCATCCCGGCTGAGCGGATGGAGACCCTGTTCGAACCGTTCGTGCTGGGTGCCGGGGGTCAGGGCGACGCGACCGGGGGCAACGGGTTGGGATTGGCCCTGAGCCGCGCCCTGGTCGAGGCGATGGGCGGCGCGATCGAGGTGACCAGCCATCCGGGGGAGGGGAGTTGTTTCTCCTTTGTCCTCGACTGTCCGATCGCGTCCAGATCCGACCGGGCGACGGATCCGTCCTCCGAGGCGTTCGTCGTGGCGCCGATGACCCTGTTGTTGATCGAGGATGATCGCCTGAGCCGCGCCTACATGCGTGAGCTGCTTGTCGCGGAGGGGCATCGGGTGGTCGAGTCCGGGGATTCCGGTCAGGATCCGTTATCCGCGTTCGGTGCGGAAGCGATCGATCTGGTGCTGACCGATTTGCGTCTGGACAATCGGGATGGGGTGGAAATCATTCGCGCCCTGCGCGCCTTGCCGGATGCGCGGCTGGCGCGGGTGCCGATCGTGGTGTTGACCGCCGATACGCGTCCAGAGCGGCATCAGGCGGCGCTGGAGGCGGGCGCCTGGGAGGTGCTCACCAAGCCGCTCCCTCCCGATGGTCTGCGTGCCGCCCTGGCGCGGATTCAGAAAGAGAGGCCGGATCAGGCGGGCGGCGGGGATCCACCGTCGCGTTCGACGGTCTTGTTGGATGCTGCCCTGCTCGATGCCGGAGTGCGAACCCTGGGCCGGGAGCGGTTTCTGGCGATCTGTGTCCAGTATGGCGACACCGAGGCGCGGGGACGCCTCGAGTTGGCAGAGGCCCTGGCCCGCTCCGATTGGCCCGCCATGCGTCGGGTGTTGCATCGGATCAGCGGCAGTGCCGCCCATCTGGGCATGAAGGCGCTGGTGGCGCATGCCGGAGCGTGGATCGAAAGGCTTGGGGCGCGGATGCCCGAGGATCAAAGCGGGAGGCTCGCGGCCTTCGATGCCTTGTCGAAACGGTCGCTGGAGGCGCTGGAGCGCTGGATGGCCGAGATGCGGGAGCGGGGTGATTGACGGAGCGGGCGAGTTCTGAATCACCCTGGATCCGGCAGGGGAGAACCCCCTCATCCCCATCATGCAAGGGATACGAATTTTTTTGGGGGGATCCGCGGAGGGTTTCCTGGGGGAGTGCCCCGTCATGCGAAGAGACATAAAGCGTGGCTGGGCCGCCAGGATTCGAACCTGGGGATACCGGAATCAAAATCCGGGGCCTTACCGCTTGGCGACGGCCCATTATGGAAAGCCATCCTACACCATCCGACCGCGCGGGAAAAGGGAGGACGTGCGTTGGACCGAACGGGAGGGGAATTTTTTAGCCTGGCAGGTCCAGAGGAGCGGGAGGTGAAGCCGCGCGCAGGGGCCATTTTTCCGGTTGTCGGGGTGGAGCGGCTTCCTTCAACCGGAAGGCGTCAGCGCTTCTCCGTCGGGGAGGCGGGGGGGGTGCTCAAGCGCGGGGTGACGTTCAATTTCACCGCGCCCGGCGTCTCCAGGCTCAACACCACCAGTTCGAAGAGACGTTGGGCGCGCGCGCCGCTTCCATCCTCCAGATGGATGCGCAGGGGATGGCGACGTCCCCAGGCCGCCCCGTCGCCGGGCACGAACGGCGCGCCCCCGCGCAGGGTCAACGCCGGGCTGGGCTCGTCGTGCCATGGCCCGTCGCAGCCCGCGTCCACCACTTCGTCGGGATCAAACTGGAGTTTGCCCCGCAGCGCCCCACCAGCCGCCAGGGCGCGACTCTCCACGCACCAGCGATAGGGAGGAATGCCCTGGTGCGCGAAAAAGGTCACACTGCCGTAAACGCTCTCCTCGAATCCCGCCGGCAGCCGATCCACCACCACGGACACCCCCTCCTCGGACCCCTCCCGCTCCTGACAGCCGGCCACGGCGCGCAGGGCATCCAGGGTCATGAACTCCAGGAGATCATCCCGATCATCGGTGATGTCGTCCGGCGTGCCGCGATTGTCGAAGGGGGGATTGGGGATGGGCGTCGCCACCTCGATGGCCCCCGGTCGTTTGTCCGGCTGGCCATCCACCTGGTTGACCCGGCCATTGCGACCGTGACTCCAGAGCGCGAAGGCGATGTTGGCCTGTTGGTCCACCGCCAGGTGGGTGGTGGTGACCGCGCAGATGGCGTTGGGCGCGGTCAGGGCGGCATCATGGGCGTATTGGAGCGGATTGAGAAAGCCATCGAGCGGACGGGGCAGCAGCGTGGCGATCTCGTCGGCCTTCGGGAGCCGGGCCTGGGCCGCCACGAAACCGAGCAGGGCGTTGCGATCCGCCCGCAGCGCGGCCACGCTCTTCTCGCGGCCCACGCTCTCCAGATTGGGCCACAACAGGGTCAGGGTGGAGAGACTCACCCCGATCACCATCAAAAAGAGCGCCAGGCTGATCAGGCTGAAACCAGCGGATTTGTCGGACTGCATCGCGCGCCTGCTCTCCCCCGTTGGGATACGACCGGGCAACTCACCCCTCTCACGGCTGCACGAACAGGCTCAATCGCCTGCTGGTCCGGTGGGGCTGCCGATTGCCATCTTGCAGATGGACCACGAAATCATACGGTCCGCCTTGATCCGTCGCCACGAAGGGGGCCAGACCGTGAAGGGTCAGGGTGTCGCCGACGACCCGGCGCTCCCCGCAACCATCGAAGGCGTCGGCTGGGGTCAGATCACCATCGGCCTTGAAGGCGAGTTTGCCGGCGCGCTCCTGATCCGGAAAGGCCACGCACCACCCATACGGCGGTTTGCCACCCTCCGGGGTCAGGGTCACCGTGCCGTAAGGGGCGCCGACACGCGCCGCCGGCAAGGCGCTCACCAGGATCTTCAACCCCTGGCTGCCGCAGCCGGCGGCGGCCTGGAGTTCCGCCAGGGTGGCCCAACCCACCAGATCGTCCGCCATGTTCTCCGCGTACGGCGGCACCGGGTAGGGGGTTTGGCCATCGATGGCCCCGGTCGGTTTTTCCGGTCCGGTGCGTCCGTCGTAGCCCCGGCTCCACACCACGAAGGCGATGTTGGTCACCTCGAAGTTCACGCGCCCGTCGGCTTTGAGCACCTGGATCGACAACGGGGTGTCATCGCGCCGACAGAGCTGGTTCATCTCGAGCAAGGCGGCGTCCAAGGCGTATTGCAACGGGTTCAACTGGGCATCCTGCACCGCGCCCACCACCCCGGCGTGACGGATCTCGCGTGGCAGGCTCTTGTGGGCTCCGGCAAAGCCGATCAGGGTCTCGACCGCCTGCCTGACGATGGTTTCGTTCTTGTTTTTCAGGGCCTGGCGCATCGAGGGTTCGTAGATGCCCACCCCGCCGGCGATGATCAGCCCGATGATGATCATGACGATGGAGAGTTCGATCAGGCTGAATCCTGCCTGGGGGTGGCTCCTGGAGCGTTCGGCGGCGTGGGTGGCGGTTGTCATCGCGTTCACCCCGCCATGCTGTAGAGCGGCATGAACATGCCAATGAGCAGCAGCACGAACAGGCCGCCACCCAACACCAGGGCGATCGGTTCGATGCTTTTTCCCAGGGTTTTCACCACGTCATCCAGGTGGCGGCCATACTCTTCGGCGGCGAAATCGAGCTGCGCCGACAACGCGCCGCTCACCTCGCCGATGCCGATCAGGCGCACCACGAACGCGGGGAAGATCCTGGCCTCGGCAAACGAGGCGCGCAGTCCCAGACCGTTGAGCAGCCCGGCCCGCACCTCGCGCATTTTCATCCGGTAGATTTCGTTCGACAGCGAGGCGCTCAAGATGTCGATGCTCTTGATCACATCCACGCCGGCTTTCAACAGCAGGCTGAAATAGGCGGTGATGAAGGCCAGATTCGAGGCATGGATGATCGTTTCGATGATCGGCAGTTTCAGCATCAGCGCGTGTATCTGGCGCCGGAAGGACGGCAGCTGGCGCATGGCGCCGCGAAAGGCGAGGATCAGGCCAAACAGGGTAAGAAAAAGGGCGCCGATATGATCGCGCAGGAAATTCGCGGTGGCGATGATGCCCTGGGTCAGGGCGGGCAGCTCCTTGCCGGTGGCCTTGAGCAGCGGCAGTACCATCGGCACCACCGCATAGAGCCAGAAGGCCATGGCCAGAAAGATCACGGTGAACATGATGGCCGGATAGAGCAGGGCCCCCTTGGTATCGCGCACGATCTTGTCCACCTTGATCATGTGACGGGCGGCATCCTGGATGGTGCAGTCCAGGGAGCCGGTCTCCTCGCCGATGCGCATCAGAAACAACGTGGTCTCGGGAAAGTGGCGTTCCCATTTCCTGGCGGCTTCCGAAAGGCTGGAGCCGGCGTGGATGCGGCTGACCAGATCGCATCCCACCTTGGCGAGGGTGGGATTGTCGTGGTCGGCCAGGGCATCCTGGATCGCCGCCACCACCGGGATGCCCGCCTTGAGCATGATGGCGGCGTTGTTCAACGCCTCGGCCATGCTGGCGACTTCGACGCGGGTTTCGAAAAACCGTTCAAATCCCCCCCAGACGGCGCCCAGCCACGGATGAAGCGGATTGGCGAAGATCACCGTCCCCCCCTGGCGTTCCAGGTAGGCGATGGCGGAGAGGGGGTTGTCGAAGGGCAGCTGGATCACCCCGCCTCGAACCTGGCCCTCGCGGGCGACGAGTTTGTAATGGAAGTAGGCCATGGGTATCCCTCAATGCGCCTCCGCGCCGTGACCCAGCACGCGGATCACCTCCTTGACGGTGGTATGACCGAGTTTCACCTTGCTGACCGCGTTCTGGAAGATGGTTCGGTGACCGGCCTGCGACGCGACCTTCTCCAGGGTATCCATATCCACATCCCGACCGATCATGCCGGCCAGGTCGCGGTTGGTGCGCAGGATTTCGTAGATCAGTGTCCGGCCCATGTAACCGCTTTGATGGCAATCCGCGCAGCCGCGTCCGCGCCAGAGGGTTTCGAGGGTGGGATCCCCCAGGTAGGCCCGTTCCGATTCGTCCGGGGTGTAGCTTTCGCGGCAGCCGGGACAAATCTTGCGCACCAGGCGCTGGCTGACCACCCCGCGCAGGGAGTCGGCGAGCATGAAGTTGGGGATGCCCAGGGAGCGCAGACGGGGGATGGCGCCCAGGGCGGTGTTGGTGTGCAGGGTCGAGAGCACCAGGTGACCGGTCTCGGAAGCGGAGACCGCGGTCTGGGCGGTTTCGGTGTCGCGGATTTCGCCCACCAGGATCACGTCCGGGTCGTGGCGCAGGAAGTGGCGCACCGCGCTGGCAAAGGTGTAGCCGGCCTTGAGGTTGATCTGGGTTTGACGGATCAGGGGGATGCGGTATTCGATCGGGTTTTCGACCGTGAGGATGTTCTTTTCGGTGAGGTTCAGCTGGCGCACGGCGGCATAGAGGGTGGTGGTCTTGCCCGATCCGGTGGGACCGGTGAGGAGCACGATGCCGAAGGGTTCGTTGAAGATCTGGTTGAGCAGCTCCAGATCCTCGTCGAAGATGCCGAGCTGGCGCATGCTCATGAAATCCCCCTTGGCCGGGAGCAGGCGCAGCACCAGGTTTTCGCCGTAGGGGCAGACGGTCGAGGAGACGCGGAAGTCGTACGGGGTGTTGAGGATCGATTCGGAGAAACTGCCGTCCTGGGGCAGTCGCTGTTCGGCGATGTCCATGCCGGCCTTCATTTTCAGGGTGGCGACCAGCCGCTTGAAGGTCGGGGGCAGGGCGAACTGGGCGCGCATCACCCCATCGACGCGAAAGGCGATCGAAATCGACCGGTCCATGGGGCGGATGTGGATGTCCGAGGCACGCGACTTGACCGCCAGCTGCATGAGATGCAAGACGAAGGTATCCAGGGAGCGCACCCCGTCCCGATCTGCGGCGAGCTGCTGGATCTCCTTGTGGATCAGGGTTTCGACCGGGTTTTCCAGAAAGTGGTAGTAATACTGCACCGCATTGATGATCTTGCTCTTTTCGCCCTGGCGGATGCGCGGTTTGAGTCCGGTGGAGCGGGTGATGAACTTTTCGAGTCCCTCCACGTCATCCGACCAGGTTGCGACGATCACCTCGCCGGCGTCGGTGTGGTAGGGGAGGAACTTGTGGGTGAGACAGGCCTGCATGTTGAACAGCCGCAGACTCTCCGGCGCGGGACGTTTCTGGTCGATGTCCACGTATTTGCGGCCATCCTGATCGGCGATGGCCATGGCGATGTCGTATTGGGAGATGAATCCCAACCGTTCGAGGATCTCGCCGACCCGCTCCCGTGTCACCTTCTGGTCCTGCAAGGCCAGATCGATGTGGTCGGCGTTGATCAGACCACGCTCCTTGAGGAGTTCACCGATCTGTTTGGTGACCTTTTCCGTTTCGGACATCGTTCCCACCTCACCCCATGGCATCATCCCCGGGCCGCGTCGCGACCACCGTTGAGCAAGAGCATAACCAATCGCGTCCCCTTTTTAAACCCTCCGCCGCAAAATCACTCGATGCACCGGGATTCGGCGTGGTATATGGTGTTTCGTGGGGTCCGGCGATCCCGATTCCAGTCCAGACGGTTCGTGGCCGCATGCATCTTCTCTATTATGTCACCTTGTCGCTGCTGATCCTGATCACCCTGCCGATCTGGATCTGGCGCTACTTCACCACCCCCAAGTATCGCGGCACCCTCCTGCGCCGGCTGGGGTGGATCCCGGTCGCCGAACGGGCCCCCGATCGGGGGCGTCCGCGCATCTGGCTGCACGCGGTGTCGGTGGGCGAGGCCATGGCCGCCCGCGCGTTGGCCAGTCGCATCACCGCCGCCTTTCCGGACCACGATCTGGTGGTCACCACCGTCACCCGCACCGGTCAACAGGTGGTGCGCGACAAGATTCCCGAGGCGTGCGCCCACCACTTCCTCACCCTGGATCTGCCGGTCTGCGTCCAACCGCTGGTCGATGCGATCCAACCCGCGGCGCTCATCATCATGGAGACCGAACTCTGGCCCGGTCTCTTTCGCGTTCTGGCCCGACGCGGCATCCCGATCTGCGTGGTCAACGGGCGCATCTCGCCGCGCTCCTTCAAGCGCTACCACGCCATCCGCCGGCTCACCCGCCGGCTGCTGGCCGATGGTCGCCTCTACCTCATGCAATCCCCAGCCGACGCCGAACGCCTCATCGCCATGGGCGCTCCACGAGAACGGGTCCAGGTCACCGGCAACCTCAAGTACGATCAGGCGATGAATCCCCCGGATCCCGCGTTGCTGCGCCGCCTGGAGGCGCGTCTGTCCGCGCCGGTCGCGCCGGTCTGGATCGCGGCCAGCACCCATCCGGGCGAGGAGGCGTTGCTCCTGCCCATCCATCGCGCGCTGCTCGCCCATCCGTTGGCGCCACGCCTGATCCTGGTGCCGCGTCATCCGGAACGGTGCGCGGAGATCCTGGAACGCATCGGCAAACAGGGGTTGACCTGTCAACGCTTCTCCCGGCTTCAGGGCGACTGGAACACGCCGTTGCTGCTCGTCGATGAGATCGGCTGGCTGGCCGGGCTTTACCGTCTGGCCAGGGTGGTCTACATCGGCGGCTCCCTGGTGCCTCGCGGGGGTCAGAACATGCTCGAGCCCGCCTCCTGGGGGGTGCCGGTGCTGTTCGGGCCGCATGTCTTCAACTTCCGCGACATCGCCGCGCAACTGATCCAGGCCGGTGGCGCCATCCAGGTGGAATCGCCCGCGGATTTGCACGTCCGGTTGAGCGCCTTGCTGGAGAGTCCGGAAACCTGTCGGACGATGGGCGAGGCGGCATGCGCCGTCATTCCCGCCAACGCCGGCGCCCTGGAGCGCACCCTGGCCGCCCTCGGGCCGCTGGTGCGGAACCGTTGAGCCATGCAGACCCTGCTCCCCTGGTTGCGCGGCGAGCTGGTTCCGGATTCAAGGATGGGGCGCGGGTTGCTGCGTGTGCTGGGTGGATTGGGAGCCATCCTCGCCCGTTACCAGAGATGGCGCGTGGGGCGTTACCGGTGCGGTGCGAAGCGGGGCTATCGCGCCCCCTGTCCGGTGATCAGCGTGGGCAACCTCACCGTGGGGGGCACCGGCAAGACGCCGATGGTGATCCGGCTCGCCCGTTGGATTCAGGCCTCCGGGGGGCGGGTGGCGGTGGTGAGTCGCGGTTATCGGCAAAAGTCCCGCGCCAAGGTTACCGTGGTGTCCGATCACGAGCGGGTGTGGCTCGCTCCGCCCGAGGCCGCCGACGAGGCGGTGTTGCTGGCGCGTACTCTGCCGGGGGTGGCGGTGTTGACCGGTTCGGACCGGGCCGACCTGATCCGTCATGCCACGCAGCGTCTGGGGAGCGACTGGATCCTGATGGACGACGGGTTTCACCGTCTGGATGTGGAGCGGGATCTGGATCTGGTGTTGCTGGATGCCCGTCGGCCCTTTGGCAATGGTTTTTTGTTGCCGGGTGGGATCTTGCGGGAGTCTCCCGAGGCTTTGGAGCGTTGCGACGGGGTGATTCTCACCCGTGCCGAGGATGCGGAGATTGCGCGCGGCACGCGGGAGATGTTGCGAGAGCGTTTTTTCAAGGGGTGGATTCTCACCGCCACCCATCGACCGACCGGTTGGATCGACGCGCGGCAAGCGGGTGCGGTGGTGCCGTTGGCGGGGTTGACTGGTTCGGTTCTGGCCTTTTGCGGCTTGGCCGCGCCCGAGGGATTCCGTCGGACCTTGGAGGGGTTGGGGGTGCGGGTGGTGGGGTTTCAGCCGTTTCCCGATCATCATGCGTTCACCTGGGACGAGGTGAGGGGGTTGGTCGATCAGGCGCGGCGGTTGGGTGCCGGTGCGTTGGTCTGCACGGAGAAGGATCTGGTCAAGTTGGATCAGGTGGCGGGGGTGGTGGAGTTGCCGGTTCTGGCGTTGCGGGTGGAGATGGCGATGCTGGAGAATGGCGAAGCATGGCTGGAGGAACGGGTGGGAAAACTGGCGGGGTCCAGGCCAGGAACCCCTGGCGGGGTTCGGGGCGAAGCCCTGAGGTCTTGATTTTTTCTCAAGAGAATCAAAACCTCGCAGGCGTTTCCTCCAAAACTCCGTCGGGGATTCTCGGCCCCCGGTCCACCGCGACAGTGGGGGCGGTTCACTCCACCGTCACGCTCTTGGCCAGATTGCGCGGCTGATCCACATCCGTACCCTTCAACACCGCGATGTGATAGGCCAACAACTGCAACGGCACCACATACAGTATCGGCGCCGCGAACATCCCACACGCCGGCATGGCGATCACATGATCCGCCGCGAAGGGGAGCTTCTCCTCCCCATGTCCGCCCGAAGTGATCACCACCAACCGACCACCCCGCGCCCGCGCCTCCTCCAGATTGCTCACCACCTTGTCGAACAACGGATCACGCGGGGCCACGGCCACCACCGGCAACTGTTCGTCGATCAACGCGATCGGACCATGCTTCATTTCGCCGGCGGCATACCCTTCGGCGTGGATGTAGGAGATCTCCTTGAGCTTCAAGGCCCCCTCCAACGCGATCGGAAAACAGGTGCCTCGCCCCATGAACAAAAACCCGCGCGCATTCATGAACCTTCCGGCGATGCGCTGCAACACGCCGTCCTGCAACAAGACCTGTTCCAGACGGGCCGGCACGCGCATCAGTTCTTCCACGCTGGCCCGCTCCACCTCGCGGGTCAGACGGCCATGGGCCCGCGCCAGAGTCAGCGACAGACAGGCCAGGACCATCAACTGGGTGGTGAACGCCTTGGTCGAGGCCACGCCGATCTCCGGTCCGGCCTGGGTGTGCAACACCCCGTCCGCCTCACGGGCAATGGTCGATTCCGGCACGTTGACGATCCCCAACACCTTCTGCCCCTGCCCGCGACAAAAACGCAACGCGGCCAAGGTGTCGGCGGTCTCGCCACTCTGGGAGATCACCACGGTCAAGGCATCCGGCAGCGACGGGGGTTCGCGATAGCGGAACTCCGAGGCGATGTTCACGCTCACCGGCAGGCGGGCGAGCTGTTCGATCCAGTAGCCGCCCACCATGCCGGCGTGATAGGAGGTGCCGCAGGCGATGATGTTGACCGCCCGCACCTGGGAGAAATCCACCTCTCCCTGAAGGTCGTGCAGATCCACGCTCAGATCCGAGGCGCGGATCAGACCTTTCAGGGTCTCGCCGAGCGCGGTGGGCTGTTCGTGGATTTCTTTCTGCATGAAGTGCCGATAGGGCCACTTGTCGGTCAGATCCGCGCTCACCTGGGAGATCTTGACCGCCCTTTCCACCGCGTGACCGCGCAGATCGGTGATGCGAACGTTGGTGCGGGTCAAAACCGCCAGGTCGTCGTCGTTCAGATAGACCATGCGTCGGGTGTAGGGCACCAGCGGGGTGGCGTCGGAGGCGATGAAATTCTCCCCTTCGCCGATGCCGAGAATCAGCGGACTGCCGCGTCGCACCGCGATCAGCAGATCCGTTCCCTGGATCAGGATGCCGAGGGCATACGCCCCTTGTAGAAGTCGGATCGCGGCACGAACCGCCTCGGCGGGCTCCATGCCGCGTTCCAGTTCCCGATCGATCAGGTAGGGAATCACCTCGGTATCCGTGTCCGAGGCAAAGGTCACCCCTTGCTCGGCCAACTCGCGGCGCAACTCCTGGTAGTTCTCGATGATGCCGTTGTGCACCACCGCGCAGCGGCGTGACTGATGGGGATGGGCGTTTTTTTCCGTCGGAGGACCGTGGGTGGCCCAGCGGGTATGGCCGATACCGACCAGTCCGGTGCACGGGCTTTCGGCCAGGCGGTTTTCCAGGTTGATCAGCTTGCCCTTGGAACGGGTGATCCCGATGGATCCATCGCGGGTGATGACCGCGATGCCGGCTGAGTCGTAGCCGCGGTACTCGAGTCGTTTGAGACCCTCGACCAGGATGGGAGTGGCGTTGCGTTCGCCGATGACGCCGATGATGCCGCACATGATGGTGACTCTCCCTTCAAGTCTCCACTGTCGCAGGGGTCCGGGGACCGAAGGTCCCCGGCGGAGGTTCGGAGGCAGAGCCTCCGAAGTTTTGTTTTTGAATTATTCTTTTGTCTTTGGCGCGCTCTGCGCGCAAGCGTTTTTTCGCGCCTTTTGCGAAAAAACGCTGATCGTGAAAAGTGCGCGCAAGGAAAAGTCATAAAGAACGCAAATCGAAACCTCAGGGCTTCGCCCCGAACTCCACCAGGGGCCATTGGCCCCTGGACCCCGCCCCTTGCCTGGACCCCGCCTGTGGAGCCCTGATCACGACCGATGCTTGCCGCGCCGCTCCGACCAACCCATCACATGGGTCTGATGGGCCCTTGAAATGGCCAGCGAATCCGGCGGTACATCCTTGGTCACCGTGGTGCCCGCGCCAATCGTGGCGCGCGCGCCAATCTGCACCGGGGCCACGAACTGCACGTCCGAACCCACGAACACCTGATCGCCGATCACCGTCCGATGCTTGTGAACCCCATCGTAATTGCAGGTAATGGTGCCCGCGCCGATATTCACCCCACTGCCAATCTGAGCATCGCCCACATAACTCAAATGGTTGACCTTGGATCCCGCGCCAATGGAAGATTTCTTGATCTCGCAGAAATTGCCCACCTTCACCTTGGGCGCCAAACGCGCGCCAGGCCGCAACCGGGCATGCGGCCCGATGACACATTCGGATTCGACTTCCGCACCCTCCAGATGGCAGAATGGCAAAATCACACTGTCCGCCGCAACCATGCTCTCCGCGATGTGACAGAACGGACCGATCCGACACCGCTCGCCAATCCAACTGCCCGGTCCCAGCACCACGTTCGGTTCGATCACCGCGTCGATGCCGATCTCGACATCCGCCGCCACCCAACACGAACCCGGATCCACGAATGAAACCCCGCGCGCCATCCATTCCGCGACGCGCCGATCGCGAAACGCCCGCTCCAACTCGGCAAGCTGCGCCCGATCGTTCACCCCGGACAAGGCCACGGGATCGTTCAGACACCAGGCCGCCGCACCCCCTTCCGCCACGGCCATGGGCAGAATGTCGGGCAGATAATACTCCTTCTGGGCATTCTCGTTGCCAATGCGCGCGATCCAACCTGGCAAACGTTCGAGGGAGACGCAATAGAACCCGGTGTTGACCTCACGAATGGCACGCTCCGCCTCGCTGGCATCCTTCTCCTCGACCACCCGCGCCAAACCGCCCGCCGCATCACGCACCACCCGGCCATAGCCGTGCGGATTGTCGAGTTCCGTGGCGAGCAGGGTCGCCGCCTGCCCGTTCTTTCGATGAGAGGCGAGCAGACCACCAAGAATGTCGGTCGTGATCAACGGATGATCGCCGTTGAGAATCAACAGATCACCCGAACACCCCCGCAAGGCCGGCAGCGCGCACCGCACCGCATGACCGGTGCCAAGCCGCTCCTCCTGCCGAACCCAATGGATGTCCGGGGCAGACATCTCCCGCTCCACCTGCTCGGCGCCAAAACCGGTCACCACCACCAACCGTTCCGGTTCCAGACCACGCACCGCGCGCAGGATGTGCCACAACAAGGGACGCCCGGCCAAGACATGCATCACCTTGGGAAGATTGGACCGCATCCGGCTTCCCTGACCTGCGGCCAACACCAGCACCGAACAACGCTTCATGAGGCAACCGTTCCCTTCCGTCAGACTCTCCACCTGCCGGCATTCGGACAATCGCGGAGAGCATGCACGACAACGGGGTCCAAAGGCATCTTTCAGCCTTGACCCCGCTGTCCGAAAACATCACTGTGTCAGGGTGAAGCGATCAACCCTGCTCTTTCTTGAGCAACTCCTGACAAACTTTAACAAAATCCATGCGCGCCTTCCAATAGGCGATCAACGTGGTCTCCTGATCCCCCTCGGCCTGCGCCAGTTTGGTCTCGGCCTCGTGTTTTTCGTCGGCCACCAACTGCTTGGTGATCTGCTCGCGGGGCAGGGCACGTTCGGTCAGAATGGTCACCTTGTCCGGCCTCACCTCGGCAAAGCCGCCGGCGATCACATACTGCCTGGCATCCTCGTCCCCGGCTCCTGCGGAGAGAACCCCCGCCTTGAGAAGCGTGACGAACGGGGTGTGACCGGACATCACCCCGAAATAGCCATCGACACCGGGTGCCGTGACCAGCATGAACTCCTCGGAGAGCAGCAACGCCTCCGGTGTGACGAGTTCGGTTTGAATGACAATGCCCATGGACGCTCTCCCGCGCTACTTGGCCAAACGACGAGCCTTCTCGATGGCGCTGTCGATGTCACCCACCATGTAGAAGGCCGCCTCCGGCAGGCTGTCATGCTTGCCCTCGACGATCTCCTTGAAGCCGCGGATCGTCTCCTTCAAGGGGACATAAACCCCTTTCTGACCGGTGAACGCCTCGGCCACATGGAAGGATTGGGACAGGAAACGCTGAATCTTGCGCGCCCGGAACACGGTCAGTTTGTCCTCTTCGGAAAGCTCGTCCATGCCGAGGATGGCGATGATGTCCTGAAGCGATTTGTAGGTCTGGAGAATGCGCTGCACCTCGCGGGCGACCTGATAGTGCTCCAGGCCCACCACCTGCGGATCGAGCATGCGCGAGGTGGAGTCCAGGGGATCCACCGCCGGATAGATGCCGATCTCCGCGATCTGACGCGACAACACCGTGGTGGCGTCCAGATGGGAGAAGGCGGTGGCCGGGGCCGGGTCGGTCAGGTCGTCGGCGGGCACGTAGATGGCCTGCACCGAGGTGATCGATCCGCTGGTGGTCGAGGTGATGCGCTCTTGCAGGGCGCCCATGTCCGTGGCCAGGGTGGGTTGATAACCCACGGCGGAGGGGATGCGGCCCAACAGCGCCGACACCTCGGAACCGGCCTGGGTGAAACGGAAGATGTTGTCGATGAACAGGAGCACGTCCTGCTTGGCCACGTCGCGGAAGTACTCGGCGACCGTCAGACCGGTCAGGGCGACGCGGGCGCGGGCTCCCGGCGGCTCGTTCATCTGGCCGTAAACCAGCGCGGCCTTGGAGTTCTTGTGGTCGTGCGGATCGATGACCTTGGAGGCGATCATTTCATGGTAGAGGTCGTTCCCCTCGCGGGTACGCTCGCCCACGCCGGCGAAGACCGAATAACCACCGTGCCCCATGGCCACGTTGTTGATCAACTCCATGATCAACACCGTCTTGCCCACGCCCGCGCCGCCGAACAGACCGATCTTGCCACCCTTGGCATACGGAGCCAGAAGATCCACGACCTTGATGCCGGTTTCCAGGATCTCCGCCTCGGTGGACTGCTCCGCGAAGGGCGGAGCCGAACGGTGCATGGAGAAACTCTGCTCGGTCTTGATCGGGCCGAGCATGTCCTGCGGATCGCCCACCACGTTCATGATGCGACCCAACGTCTGGTCGCCGACCGGGATCTGGATCGAGGCGCCGGTGTCGATCACCTCCTGGCCGCGCACCAGACCATCGGTGGAGTGCATCGAGATGGTACGCACCTTGTTTTCACCCAGATGTTGGGAAACTTCCAGCACCAGACGGTCGTTCTCGCCGCGGTTGATGTGCAGCGCATTGAGAATGGCCGGCAGTTCGCCGTCAAAGCGCACATCCACCACAGGTCCAACCACCTGAATCACCCGTCCAACATTTTTGCTCATTGATCGCTCCGTCTTGCGCATGAATGGATCGCCATGCCCGCGCCATCCGTCGGCGCGGGGGAGATGACCAGATCATCATCCCTTCAAAGATTCAGACCCGCCGATGATTTCCATCAGCTCGGTGGTGATGGCGGCCTGGCGCGTTCTGTTATAGGTAATGTTCAGCTTTTTCAACATCTGACCCGCGTTGCGGACCGCGTTGTCCATGGCGGTCATGCGGGCGGCATGCTCGGCGGCATTGGACTCCGTGAGCGCCTGGAACACCTGTACCGCGATGTTGCGCGGCAGAAGCGCCGCCAACACGCTCTCTTCGTCCGGCTCGAAGATCGGGCTGGATTTTTTCTCGTCATCCTCGATCGTTTCGACCGGCGCGGGAATCAGCTGCCGCCAGGTCAGCTCCTGGGTCATGGCCGATTTGAAGGCGTTGTAGACCAGATGGCACTCGTCGAAGAACCCGGCGTCGAAATCGATCAACAGCTTGTTGGCGATGATCCGTTCGGCATGCTCGAAATTCAGATGCCGGGTCATGCCCACATGCACATCGCGGGTGATGGTGCCGTACTGTCTTTTGAGCACGTCGTGACCCTTGCGGCCCACGAAGGTGAGGGTGACCGAATGCCCCTCTTTCGTCAACTGCGCGATGTGAGAACGCACCGAGCGGATGATGCTCGAGTTGAAGCTGCCACACAGACCGCGATCCGCAGTGTAGACCACCAGATGGATCTTTTTGGCTCCCTCGGGTGGCCGGGCAAGCAGGGGCAGGGCGTTGTCCGAGGAGGTCAGGGCGGCCAGACGCTGGATCATGCCCCGGATGCGTACGCTGTAGGGCCGCGTCGCCAGGGCCTTCTCCTGGGAACGACGCAGCTTTGCCGCCGAGACCATCTTCATGGCCTTGGTGATCTGCCGGGTGTTGTTGACCGAACGAATCCGGTTGCGGAGACTCTTGAGATTGGCCATGCGCCGGTCCCTTCGTTAGTGTCAGGCCTGCGACCGTTCCATGAACCCGGCGATGAAGCGGGTCAGGACCGAGGTCAGGTTCTCCTCCATCTCCTTGGTCAGCTTCTCTTCCTTGGTGATCGTCTCCAGGATGAGTTTTTGCTGGGTGTTCATGTGCTCGACGATGCCGCGTTCCACCGCGGGAACCTGCTTCACCGGCACATCGTCCAGGAGACCGCGGGTTCCGGCGAACAGCACCACCGCCTGCTCGGCCATGGACATCGGCTGGTATTGGGGCTGCTTCAACAGCTCCATCAGACGCTCGCCGCGATGGATGAGTCTTTGGGTGGAGGCGTCGAGATCCGAACCGAACTGGGCAAAGGCCGCCATTTCGCGGAACTGGGCCAGATCGAGACGCAGCGAACCGGCCACCTGCTTGGTCGCCTTGACCTGGGCCGAACCACCCACGCGGGAGACCGACAGACCCACCGAGATGGCGGGACGCATGCCGGAGTAGAAGAGTTCGGATTCCAGGAAGATCTGCCCGTCGGTGATCGAGATCACGTTGGTCGGGATGTAGGCCGACACGTCGCCGCCCTGGGTCTCGATGATCGGCAACGCGGTGAGCGAGCCGCCGCCATTGGCGTCGTTGTACTTGCAGGCGCGCTCCAGCAGGCGCGAATGGAGATAGAAGACATCGCCCGGATAGGCCTCGCGTCCCGGAGGACGACGCAGGATCAGGGACATCTGACGATAGGCCACCGCCTGCTTGGAGAGGTCATCGTAGACGATCAGGGCGTGCATGCCGTTGTCGCGGAAGTACTCGCCCATGGCGCACCCGGAGTAGGGGGCCAGGAACTGCATGGGCGCCGGATCCGAGGCCGTGGCCGCAACCACGGTGGTGTAGGCCATGGCGCCGTGCTTCTCCAGGGTCTTGACCACCTTGGCCACGGTGGAACGCTTCTGCCCGATGGCGACATACACACAATAGACCGGTTTGTCGGTTTGATGGGTGCGCGCCTGGTTGATGATGGCATCGATGGCCACGGCGGTCTTGCCGGTCTGACGGTCGCCGATGATCAGTTCGCGCTGGCCACGTCCGATCGGCACCAGGGCGTCGAGGGCCTTCAAGCCGGTGTAGAGCGGTTCGTGAACCGATTTGCGGGGAATGATGCCCGGTGCCACCACCTCGACCAGGGAGCGGTGCGGGGTGTCGATGGCGCCCTTGCCGTCGATCGGCGCGCCGAGGGCATCGACCACGCGACCGAGCAGCGCCTTGCCCACCGGCACATCGACGATGCGCTGGGTGCGCTTGACCGTGCTCCCTTCCTTGATGTTGCGGTCATCGCCGAAGATCACGACGCCCACGTTGTCTTCTTCCAGGTTCAGGGCCATGCCCTGGGTGCCATCCTGGAACAGGACCATCTCGCTGGCCATCACTTTGTCGAGACCATGCACGCGGGCGATGCCGTCGCCGACGGCGATGACTTGACCCACCTCGGAGATTTCGGCCTCGATGCCGTAGTTGGCGATCTGTTTTTTCAGAATTTCGCTGATTTCGGCGACGCTGATTTGCATCGGCTGTTATCCTCTCATCTGTGCTTTAAGCCGGTTCAAATGATTGCTCACGGAGTAATCCATCATCAGGCTTCCGATTCGCACGACAATGCCACCCAGGAGGGCTGGTTCCACGCGGCTGTCCAGACGGACCTCCTTGCCGGTGATCCGGGAAAGGGCGGACTTGAGATCCTCCTCGACACGTTTATCCAGGGAGACGGGCGTTTGAAGTTCCACGGCGATGCGTCCGCTTCGGGCCTCGGTTTCCCGTTGATAGGCGTTGATGATCGCCTCGACGTACTCCATGCGCCGCTTGTCGATGAGCAGCTTCAGAAAATTGCCGAGGAGCTTCGTTGGAGCGGCATGGGCGATGAAGGCATCGATCGCCGCGTGTTTGGCTTGGGCCGAAGCCGTGGGACTGGTGAGGAGCAAACGCAGTCCTGGCGTGGTGTTCACCACTTCCACGAAGCGGGTGAGATCTTCGGCCACGGCGTCGAGCTTCTTCTCTTCCGATGCCAGGTCCGCCAACGCGGTTGCGTAACGTTTGGCCAGGGCAGGATTCAACACGATGGTTCCTCGACCTTTGTGAATGATTTTGGTGTGGATTTTTTTTTGCTGCAGATTCGAATGGCATTGAAATACCATACCTTGAGGAGCGGTTCAACGGTTCGTGATACCCCGATCGAGAATTTTTTTCGCGCTGCAATAATCTGCCGCTTTCCATGGTGTCGTCCAGACGCCATGGTATAATCCAATCGGGATCGATTTCTTGAGTCACCGGGCCACCTTCTTCCTTTTTTGCCCGGATACGCGTTGGGATCAATTTTTTGAGGAGCACCGCTGGACCATGGCTCGCACGTTGTCGCTTCTGTTCGTGATCGTCCCGTTCGTGGAAATCTGGTTGTTGATCCTGGTTGGCCATGAAATCGGCGGGGTGAATGTGCTTTTGACGCAGCTTCTCGCCGCGTTTCTCGGCTTTCAGGTGATCCGGCGCGCGGGCATCAAAACCCTGCTCGACGTGCAGGGGCAGCTCGAGCGCCATGAGCAACCCGGTGCGGCACTGCTCGCGGGGGCCTTGCGCATCCTGGGTGGAATCTTGCTGATCGTGCCGGGATTTCTCACCGATCTGGCGGCTTTGGTCCTGCTCTTCCCGCTCACGCGCGGCTGGGTGATGCGGTTTCTGTCGAGCCGTTTCGCCCACGACCCGCCGCCCTCGGAGACCATCCTGGAAGGGGAGTTCACCCAGGATTCCGCCGCGAATGGCCCGACCCAACCCGACCATCGCGACACGGGGCAGACCCCCGACCAGACTTCCCGTTCCGGTACCGGGCTGATCAACCCTCTGGTCGCGGTCTTCTCGGCACTCTGCCTGCTGACGACTCCGGACGTGGTGCTGGCCAAGGACAAGGAGAAACCCAAGCCTCGCGAATCCTCGCGTCTGATGGGCTATGTGGTGCTCGGGGAGAAGGGCCACGCCCTGCGCGGCGAGACCGTGTCCGTGGCGCGTCTGATTCTCGAGCATGCCCAGGGGTTCAACGATGCCACCTGCGACGGCATGACCATGCACAACGAGCGCGGCACGACCGTGCGTCTGACCGTGCGTCCCAACCCGGACACCCGCAACCTGCCGCTCACCATCTGCGAGGCGGCACTGCCCGTTTCGGATCGGTTCCTGCCCGAGGGGGAGACCTGGGAGGTGCAGGCCGGCAACGGACAGAAATTCCAGGTGCGACTGCCCACCGTCGGCATGAGCCCGGAGGTGGCCCTGATCCTCGGCGATACCGGCTGTCGGGAGAACAAGGCCCAGACCTGCGGCGATGATTGGCCGTTTCCCTCGGGCATGGCCAAGAAGATGATCGAGACCCTCGCCAGACAGGCCAAACCCGCGCTTCTGATCCATGTCGGAGACTTCAAGTATCGCGGCAAGAACAAACCCAAGGCGAGCGGTGACAACGACGGCACCGGCATCAAATGGAGCAACTGGAAGGCCGATTTCTTCCAGCCCATGTTCGGGGACGGGGAGCGGTCCAACCTGTTCGCCATGGCGCCGTGGGTGGTGGCGCGCGGCAATCACGAGCTGTGCGATGCCATGGGCAACAACGGCAACGGCTGGTTTTTTCTGCTCGATCCCACCTCGGTGGTGGCCGGCGATCCTCCCGAACTGGTCGAGGCCCACACCTGTCGCGGCGTGGCCGATGGCATGACCCGTCCGTACCGACTCGATTTCGCCCACGGCCTGAGCCTGGTGGTCACCGACACCGCCGGCCTGAGCGAGACGAAGGAGGTGTGCGAGGTGGAGAAGCAAAAGCTCATCACCTGGTATCAGGAGATGGCCCGGCAGTTCAAAAAGGAGAAATCCACGGCCTGGCTCATCACCCACAAACCGATCTGGGGGGTCACGGGAGGCTGCGACAAGGTTTCATTCGGCAATGCCACCCAGCAGGCCGCCCTGGAAGGGTTGGAACAACACGCCCTGCCGGAGCATTTCAAACTGGTCGTGGTGGGTCACAAACACATGTACGGACGCTTCGAGGTCAATCCCAACGACGAGCGCCGGCGCATGCTGCAACTCGGGGTGGGACACGGGGGGGTCGTCCTGAATGCCAAGACCTATCGCGGCTGCCTGAAATACGACGGCACGGCGGACGTGAAGCGATTCCGCGCGGATGTGGCCACCATGAGCCGCTTCGGATTCGTGCTCGCCCAGGTCGAACCGAATCCGAAAAAGGACGGGATCAAGGGGTGGAAGCTCACCAGTCTGGCGTTCGAGAATCTCAAGGGCCCCAAGTGGGGGGATCTGAAGAGTGCCGAGGTGTGCGAATATCCGGTCAGAAGCGGCAAACCGGCCTGCGAGATCCGCGACAAGTCCCTCTTTCCCAGGGAGTGCGGCGCTTGCGAGCCGGTCCCCGCCCCGGACAAGATCGCCTCCAAGTGCGCCTCGGATGAGGATGACGAGTAGGGGCGCGCTTGCGCGGTCGTTCCCTGGCCGGATCCCGACGCGGCATCCTGGCCATGGTACTGGTATGTCTTCATCATGACGGCTGAAACGAACATGTCCGTGCGACCATCCGCAGTTCAAGTCGCCTCTGGCAGGAAAATCTGGTGCGCGCTGTCGGGTCATGGCTTTGGCCATTGGGGGCAGATGGCCCCCTTGCTGCGGCAGTTGATCCGCCATCTGCCGGATCTGGCCATCCACGTCACCGGCGCGCTCCCTTCCCAGGTGATCGCCGACATGCTTGGCCACCCCTTCACCCACGATCCGGTCAACCGCGACGTGGGATTGGTTCAATCCGATCCCCTGGTGGTGGATCTTTCCGCCACCCGTGACTCCTTGCGCGCGCTTCATCAGGATTGGTCCGGCAAGGTGGCCGACGAGCGGCAACGCATGGCCGACTGGGGCGCGGATCTGATCCTCGGCAATGTTCCCTATCTCTCCATCCAGGCCGGGGCGGAACTCGGCATTCCGAGCGTGGCGTTGACCTCGCTTACCTGGGATCGGGTGCTGGCAGCCTATTTTCCTGCCGGGGATGCGGAGATCGACGCCTGGTGCGACACCATGCGCCGGGCGTATGGTCGCGCCTCCCTGGCCTTGCGCGCCACGCCGGCCCTGCCGGACCATCCTTTTCCCGAGGCGGTCGAGATTCCACCGGTCAGTACGTTCGGGGTCAACCGGCGCGCGGAGCTGCGCTGGCAGTTGCAGATCGACCGAAGCGATACCCGACCGCTGGTGATGGTCTCTTTCGGGGGAATTCCGGCAGAGCGTCTGCCGGTGGCGGCGTTGCGGGCTCGACGGGATTTTCATTGGCTGATCGATCGGCAGTTCGACCACGGGGATCATGCCTGTCACCTCCATCCGGTTCAATCGGTCAAACGGTGGCCGTTCGCCGATCTGTCGGCTTCCGTGGATCTGATCGTCAGCAAGCCGGGTTACGGCATGGCGATCACGGCAGCGGCCCACGGACTTCCGTTCGCGTATGTGCGTCGTGGAATCTTTCCGGACGAAGAACCGATCCTCTCCTGGTGCGACCGACACAACCGCATCGCGGAGATCGACCGGGAGGCGTTCGAGGCGGGTCGGTTCGCGGAGAAGCTGCATGGTCTGCTGGCCCGTCCTGCCCCACCCCGACCGGCCATCGACGGCGCCGAGGTCGGCGCCCGGATTTTGATGGAGCGCTATCTGGGGTGATGCCCCTGAATCAGGTCAATTCGGCAAGCGCCCGTCGGGCCGCGTCGATCACGCCGGCCCAGTCGCCGGGGGTGGCTTGACGGAACAGACGCATGGTCGGATACCAGGGGGAGTCCGGGCGCGTCTCCAGCCAGCGCCATTCGCAGGCGGTGTGCAACAGGGTCCAGACCGGCACGCCCAATCCTCCGGCCAGATGCACCACCGCGGTATCCGTGGAGATCACCAGATCCAGATTGCGCATCAGGGCTGCGGTTTCGGTGAAATCGGTCAATTCCGCTTCCAGGGGGATGATCCCGTGCCGGGCCTGGATCTCCGGGGTGAGTTGCGCCGCGGGCGGCCCCTTTTGCAGCGCGTGGAAGGTGACACCCGGCACCCGGGTCAGCGGAAGAAACATCTCCAGGGTGCAGGCCCGCTCCCGGTTGACCGAGGCGTTCGGGTTGCCGGACCAGGAGAGGCCCACGCGCAGACCTTGCCGGGGTCCGAGTCGTTCCGCCCAGGCGGCGATCCGTTCTTGGGGTGGGTGCAGATAGGGGATGCGGGCCGGCAGGGTGTCGAGGGTGGTGTTGAAGAGCAACGGCAGGCTCATGAGCGGGATGTGCAGGTCGTAGTCGAACGGTGGCGGATTCTTGTCCTCGGTGTCGCGTGCCGTCACGCGTTCGGCCAACGCCGAGGAGGTGAACAACGACAGCAGTTCCGGGCGGCACTCCAGGCGCACCGTGGCGCCCATTCTGTTCAGTTCTTGCGTGAAACGGGCGAACATCAAGGCATCGCCGAATCCCTGCTCCGTATAGACATAGATCTGCTTGCCGGCGGGGTCGGAGCCGTCCCAGCGCGGTACCGGACAGATGCGCGCCGAGTGGTTGGCGAGCCGGAAGCGCCATTCATACTCCGGCCATGCCTCCAGGAACCGTCCGGTCTTGAGCAGCGAGGCGGCGATGCCCATGTGGGAGGTGGCGTTGTCCGGATGGGTGTGCAGCGCGGCGCGAAACCGCTCGAGGGCCGCCGCGTGGGCGTTCATGGACTGGAGGATGACGCCCAGGTTGTGATGGGCATCCTTGTGATCCGGGTTGAGTCGCAGGGCCTCCTCGTAGCAGGCGATCGCGGCAGGGGTGTCGCCCTGGTTCAGGCGCACGTTGCCGAGATTGATGTGGAACTCGGCCAGCATGGGGTTGATGGCGATGGCGGTCGCGAAGGCCCGTTCGGCTTCGTTGAGCTGTCCGAGGGTGTGCAGGCAGGAGCCGAGATGGAAATGGTAGAGCGGTCGATCCGCCTGAAAGGCGATCGCCTTGGCGAGCAGTTGGCGTCCCAGTTCCGGGTGGTTCATGGCATTGGCGTTCACGCCGAGCAGATACCAGGCATCGGCGTGGGTGGGATCGCTTTCGAGCACCTGACGCAGGAGGGTGTTGACCTGCACATGCTCCTGCTTGGTCAGGGCCTGGGTGGCGCGGGCGATCAGATCGGGGATGGCGATGCCTGACATGTCGAGTGTTCCAGTTCGGCGAGGAGTTGTCGGACAGGATCGCTCCAGGAGTCGGCGTTCGATTGTCGGATGAGACGCATGGAGCGATACCATGGCGTGGTGTCGCGTTCGCACCCCCAGCGCCAGTCCGGCGCGCGTGGCAGGAGCGTCCAGACCGGTCGTCCCAGGGCGCCGGCCAGATGGGCGGTGGCGGTATCGATGGTGATGATCCGATCCAGATGGGTCATCAGGGTGGCGGTGGCCGCGAAATCGGTCAGGAAGCGGTCGAGAGGGGTGATCGGCAGCCCCTCCGGAACCGGCGGTTGAGGGCGTTCGGGATCGGTTTTTTGCAGGCTGAAGAGTCGAATGCCGGGCACGCGGGCCAAAGGCGCCAGATCGGCCAGGGTGCAGGAGCGGCGTCGCAACGGATCGTTGGCGTGCAGGGGTTTGCCTTCCCAGACGAGCCCCACCTTCAGCCCCTCTCCGGCAAGCAGCGGTGCCCAGGCCGGATTCGGATCGCGGGGTGCGGTGAGATACCCTTCGGTTCCGGGGATGGTGGTGATGCGGGTGTCGAGCGGGCCTGGCACCGAGAGAAGCGGGATCTGGTAGTCGACGGGTTCCTGGAAGTCGGGATGGGCCTGGACGCGGGCCAGACCGGGGGCCCGTGCAAACAGCCGCGTCAGCGGTGCCGGGACCAGGGCCAGCACCCGCGCTCCCTGGTCGGCCAGGGGTTTGGCGAAGCGGATGAACTGGATCATGTCGCCGAACCCCTGCTCCCCAAGCAGCAGAATGGTTTTGTTCTCCAGGGGTTGCCCGTGCCAGCGCGGCACCGGGGGCGGTGGGGCGAACAGGCTGGGTCGGTCGAGTTTGAAGCGCCATTCGAAGGCCTGCCAGCCGGCGGGATAGGCTTCGAGCATCAGCAGGGCCATGGCGCGGTTGACATGGGCCTCGGCATGGTCTGGTTGTCGGGCCAGGGCCTCGTCAAAGCTCTTGAGAGCCTCGCCGGGTTGGTTTCGGGATTTTTGACACAGCCCGAGGTTGATCCACCCTTCCACCAGATCCGGTTTGAGGCGGGTGGCGCTGGTGAAACAGTCGATGGCCTCGGGGATGTTCCCCTGATCCATGTGGAGATCCCCGAGATGAAATCGGGCGATGGCGGTTTTCGGATCGAGACGGATCGCCTCGTTGAGCCGTTCCATGGCCGGGGCGCGGGCGCCGCGTTTTTTGAGCAGGATTCCCAGATCGAGTTGAAACAGGCTGTTGTCCGGTTGGATGGTCACGGCGCGGCTCAAGGGGTCGAGGGCGCCGCGCAGGTCGCCGGATTCGCGTTTGGCCACGCCGAGCAGGTGCAGGACGTGGGGGTGGACCGGGTGGGCGCGGGCGAGGGTGGCCCCTTTTTCCAGGGCTTCGGGCCAGGCTTTGGCGTCGATGAGGTTGGCCAGGTCGGCCAGCCCTTCGCGCAGCGCGGCGGTGGCGGGGGAAGCCGCGGACGTGGAGGAGGAGGAGGAGGAGTCGGACATGGGTCAACCGTGAAAAGGTGCTGTTTTTACGGATGGGGTCCAGGGGCCTATGGCCCCTGGTGGGATCCAAGGGCAAAGCCCTTGGGACTTGGCCTTTATGACTTTATCTTTTCGCGCGCCTTTCACGATAAGCCCATTTTCGCGTCTTTTTGCGAAACTGGGCGCAAGCGCGCGTGCCCCCGTGCCCCTGTCCGGTTACCCGTCAGGGTAACCGGACAGGGGCAATCGCCCTGCGAGGGCGCGTTACCTATATACCTCATGAATCAGGCACTCCCGTTCCGGATGGCCTTCAGACGCGGGCTGCCGAGCCCACGCCAGGTATCGATTAGATAGCCGAAACTCGCCAGATGGTTGGTGTCGCGCCGGCGTTCCACGAGGGCGTCGAAGTAGTGTTCTTCTCTGGTTTGTCCAGGAAGTTCTTTAGAATAGCTCAGACCTTTCGATCGAAACATCTCTTTCAGATATCTCTGATGGAACTCGGCGGTTGTACCTTGGAATTTCGCTTCTTCGGGTTTTGGCATGGCTTCCGGATCTTGGGTGCGCACGTCGTAGTGTTCCCAGAACGTGTGGAGCGTTGAGTTGCCTTCAGGTCGATGGGTCATCATCTTGCGATTGCCCAGTGTCAAGCGACACGCAAAACTGACCCCCTTGCGACACGCAAAATTGACCCCCTC
>NZ_JBZVFG010000023.1:36911-60448 GCF_058402785.1 Candidatus Magnetaquiglobus sp. | reverse complement strand
AATGTAGCTAACGGAAATAATCTAAAACTCCATGTCCCGCTGAACCAACACACAATTCTGGACAAAGCGTTGGTTTCTGTTGCCCCAGTCTGGTCAAAGCCAACCAATCCTCGGGCAGCGCTTGCACCGCATCCACGATTCCAATGCCCACATCGCTCTCGACATGAAACCGATCCCCATCGGCCCGATAGGCTCGTGTGAAGACCGTTCTGGCTTGATCGTTCGGAAAGGCATACAGCCACTCCTGTACCACCCTCTGCCGATCCACCTCGAAGCCATACTGATAGCGCACCCGATTGACCACAAAGATCATCTCGAATTGACCGGGTTGGGTTCTGGCTTGGGGGTCAAGCAGGAAAGTCTCTTCAAAAAGCGGGGCATCCGCCTCTTTGCGATTGGAATTCAACACCAAATGGCGCATGAAATGGGCGGCGCGGATCAGGTTGCTTTTGCCCGAGGCGTTGGGACCATACACCACGGCGGTGCGCAGCAGACGGCGCGGCTGCTGTGTGAGCCCGGATGGAAATGCATTCTCCCTCAGTCGCGAGATCTGACGGACTGGCGAAAGGTCCAGCACGATCGGATCGTGGATCGAACGAAAATTCGCGACGGTAAACTCGATCAGCATCTGGACATTCAACCTGGTTGGTGAAGAATTGCGGAGATTTTTCGGCCACCGCCAAAAAAAAACCGCGTGCAATCTTTCTGCAAACCTTAACCCATGGGCCTGCAAAAATAAAGCCGTCGCGCCTTCTCAAACGGAAGCCCGCACCCGCGCCACCAGCCGCCAGCCCAACAGCAGCGCCAGGAGGGCGGCGTGGACGAGAGGCAGCCGGGTGTCGGCCTTGACCATCCAAAAATGGTGCGCCACCGCGAGCAGGGATGCCGGGTAAATAAGGTGGTGCAGACGCGACCAATACCGTCCCAACCGGATCATCCACCCGCGCGTCGAGGTGATCGCCAACGGCACCAGCAGCACCCACGCCACGAAACCCAAGGTGATGTACGGACGCTTCATCAGATCCTTCCAGATCGGCGCCCACGCCAGGCCGTGGTCCAGCACCGCGTACACCGCCAGATGGAGCACGGCATAAAAAAAGGCGCTCAGGCCAAAAGCACGCCGCCAGCGGATCACCCCGCCACAACCCGGCAGACGCCGCGCCGGGGTCACCGCCAAAGTCGCCAGCAACCACCACAGCGACCAATCCCCGCAAAACCGCATCACCGTCTCCACCGGATTGACGCCCGGCCCGACAACCAGGAACCGTCCGCTCAGCCACACCAGCGGCAACAGGCCGAGCATCCAGGTGAGTCGGGGGAACAAACGGGGTTGGCGACCATGCGTGCGGGATGTAGTCATGTCGCGTCATGTAGCAACGAGGGATGGCGGTTAGGGCAAGTACGCCGTGGTTGTTGCCAAACACCGGCAACAACCACGGCGTAAAGGCGGCGCGCGCTGCGCCCCTTTTCGCAAAAATCGCGAAAAGGGGCTGATCGTGAAAAGCGCGCGAAAGGCAAAATTAAAGGAAAAAGGACAAGGCAAAGAAAGTAAAACAATCAAAATCAAAAACAAAGTCCCAAGGGCTTTGCCCTTGGATCCCACCGGGGGCGGTAACCGCCCCCCGCCCCCCGTGACGACTAAACAACACGCCCACCTCCCGTCATGACCGGGACCGATCCCCTCCCCCGCTACGCCGCCAACGACAACCGATCCACCTTGCGCAACTCCGGAAACAACCGCGCCCACAACCCGGTCACCACCAACGCCCCCACACCCCCAAACACCGCCGAACCCACCACCCCCAGATACCGGGCCGCCATGCCGCTCTCGAACTCCCCCAACTCGTTGGAAGCACTGATAAAAAGACCTGAAACCGCCGACACCCGCCCGCGCATGGAATCCGGGGTCAAAATCTGCACCAGATTCTGCCGCACGAATACCGATACCGAATCCGTCGCACCGATGCACATCAACGCCAACATCGACACCCACACCTCCCGCGAACAGGCAAACCACAACGTCGCCAACCCATACGCAGCCACACCCCCCAACATCCACACCCCGATGTGACGCCGGATCGGATGCCACGCCAACCACAACGTCATCCCGCCGCCACCCAGACCCACCATGGTGCGCAACATTCCCAACCCCTCGGGTCCGATCTCCAGGATATCGCGCGCATAGGCCGGCAACAACGCGGTGACCCCACCCAACAACACCGCGAACAGATCAAGAGAGATCGCCCCCAACACGACCCGACTGCCCCGCAAATGAACCAACCCCTCGCGGATCATCACCAGGCGCGATCCGTCGCCATTCCGGGGTTGCTCGTCGATGACCATGGCAAGCAGTCGCAACATGGCCCCCAAAGAGAGCAGATAAAGTCCCAACGCGGTCGAACAGGCCAGGGTGGGCGAAAACGCACACAACACCCCGCCCAGCCACGGACCCAGAATAATACCACCCTGCACCCCGAAGGTGTTCCAGGCGATGGCGTTCGGCAGGATCTCCCGAGGGATCAACGCCGGAGTCAACGCCATGCGCGCCGGCATCTCGAAAGCACGCGCCGCCCCGAACAGACCAGCCAGAAGAAAAATCGCCGGGATCGATGCCTCGGACTGGGCAGAAACCACGGTAAACCCCACCGCGCACCCCAACTGCACCAGAGTACATCCCAGAAGAATCCGGCGCCGGTCGTGACGGTCTGCCATGGCCCCCGCCACCAGGGCCAGCAAGAACATCGGCAGAAACTGCGCCAGACCCAGCAAGCCGACCAGATACATGCTCTCGGCCTCATCGAGGGTACGGCGCGCGCTCGCGTAGACCAACCAGGCGATCGTCACACCCTGCATGAAGGTCGCGACATTGCCCAGAATCCTCCCGTACCAGAAGACTCGAAACGCGTCCTGTGAAAAAACCGACCTCGAGACCATCCAAACCCTTCCCGTCAACCGTTCCGTGGTCAAAAATTCCGTGTCAGATCCATCCCCTCGTACAGCCTGGCCACCTGCTCGCCGTAGCCGTTGAACATCAGGGTATCCTGTCGCCACAGCGTGCCGATGCGCCGCTCCTTGCTCTGATCCCAACGCGGATGCGGCACCGCCGGGTTGACATTGGCATAAAAGCCATACTCCTCAGGCGCATGGGCGTTCCAGGAGGTGACCGGCTGCTCCTCGGTGAGGGTGATGCGCACGATCGACTTGATGCTCTTGAAGCCGTATTTCCACGGCACCACCAGGCGCAACGGCGCGCCGTTCTGATTGGGCAGCCCCTTGCCGTACATGCCGACCGCCAGAATGGTCAGCGGATGCATCGCCTCGTCCAACCGCAAACCCTCCCGATAGGGCCACGCCAGGATGTCGCGGCTCTGTCCCGGCAGACGCTCCGGGTCGTGCAGGGTCTCGAAGGCGACAAAACGGGCCGAGCCGCCCGGTTCGAATCGTTTCAACAGATCGCCCAGCGAAAATCCGACCCAGGGGATCACCATCGACCACCCCTCCACGCAGCGCAGACGGTAGACCCGCTCCTCCAGGGGATGGGGTCGCAACAACTCGTCGAGCGCCACCCGTCCCGGACGCCCCACCGCGCCGTCAATCGTGACACTCCAGGGATCGACCACCAGATGATCGGCCCATTTGGCCGGATCCTCCTTGCCCAGACCCAGTTCGTAGAAATTATTGTACGTTGTCGCGGACAGAAACGGGGTCTCTTTGTCGGAAGTGGTCACCACGCCGAAACGCACGTCGGGCAGATCCTTCCCCGCCGCGGCCAGGGCGTGCCAGGGGTCCAGACCCAGCAGCGCGCCCACCCCCACGCCCGCCGCCGCGCGCATGATCTGGCGGCGTTGTCGGAACAACGCCTCCAGGGTGATTTCATCGGGATGGATCTCGGGATTCCAGCGCATCGGCATGGTGGGAGACTCCTGATTGAACTGAGCGGGCCAAGGGGGCGCATGGCGCTTCACCAAACGCACACGAGGAGGACTGCGGCGTCCACCCTGGCAAAAATTCAGAATCGCGTTTCACCAAACGCACACGGGGGAACGGGTGTTGATCCCCGCTCCCCCGTGGTGGTTGCTGCATGCCTGTCGTGTAAGGGAACGTTCGCGTCCCGGCCTCACCCCGGACCACCCGACTCGGTGCGATGCCGTTCCATCTCCTTTTCGGCGGCCTCGGCGACGGCATGCCGACCGCACAGCCGATAGAGCCGGATCGCCTCCTGGAACGCCTCTTCCGGCTCGCCGTGCTCCTGGATGCGGATGCGCGCCTCGATCATGGCGCACTGCGCCAGATCGGGCGTATCGTCGTTGACGGTGGCGATGGCGCGCGCCTCCTCCATGAGCTTGCGGGCCTTCGAAGGGGCCCCCATGGCCAGATGCAGCTCGCACAAAGTCCAGAGATTGGAGACCACCTTGCGGGTCAGATTGAGCTGCCGGTGGATGCGCAACGCCTCCTTGAGCGCCTTTTCGGCCTCGGTGAGACGGTTGAGACGGTTCAGACAGGCCCCTTTGCGCATCAGGGCAGTACCCATGCCGAAGGGATTTTCGATGCGCTGCATGATCTCGTGGGAGAGATCGAAGAATTTGAGCGCCTCCTCCAGATTGCCGATCTTCTCCTGCAAGAAGCCCAGCGACAGGTAGAGGTTGGCGGTCTGCCGCTTGTCGCCGAGTTCGGAGAAGATCTTCAAGCTCTTCTGGTTGTATTCGAGGGCCTGCTGGAGGTCCCCCTGATGTTCGAAGATCACGCCGAGATTGTTGCAGACCAACGCGATCTGCTCCTTGGCGTGGTGGGATTCGAAGATCTCCAGGGCACGTTTGGCCCGTGCCGCCGCCTCTTCGCGCTGGCCGAGACGGTTCAGGATCCAGCTTTCGTTGGTCAGCAACAGCCCCATCTCCACCGAATCCGGGAAGGCGACCAGTTCGATATGCGCCTCCTCGTAGACGGTCATGGCCTGCTGGTGGTTATCCTGTTTCTCGTGCAGCCGACCGATGCGGCGCATGTGATCGATGCGGATCAACGGATCGACGATGGTGGCGATGATCTCGCGTCGGCTCTTGATGGCCAGGGTGAATTCGCCGCACAACTCCTGGACCTCGGAGAGAGCCACCAGGGTCGTCAGGAGCGGAATGGCGGGGTTCGGCAGGTTGCGACCCAGTTCGACCGCCTTGTCGAGGGCGGCGAGGGCGGCGGTGTTGGCATAGGTCTCCTGGGCCTTCAGGCCGCTCTTGACCAGATAGAAATAGGCCCGGTCGGCGTTGTCGGCACGCAGGTGGTGTTGGGCCAGGATCTCGAAGTGGTCGTCGAGACGCGAGGCGTAGAGGGTTTCGATCTCGTTGGCCACGGCGGCGTGCAGCTCGCGCCGTTTCTTGTGGAGCGGAATCGAATAGATCGCCTCCTGGATCATGATGTTGCGAAAGCTGTATTCGATCTCCGGGAAGGATTTGGACTCGAAGATCAATCCCATCTCCACCAGTTTGGCCAGACCCGGTTCCAGGTCGGTGTTGTGGAACAGCCTCTGGAGCAGGGACAGACGGAACACCGGCCCGATGACGGCGGCGGTGAGCAGCACCTCCTTGAGGTCTGCCGGGAGTTTGTCGATGCGGGCGATGAACATCCCCTGGATCGAGGAGGGGATGGTCACCTCGTCGAGATTCTTGATGATGCGCGGCGCCTCGCCGGGGACCAGTTCCACGATCCCCTCCTCCACCAGGTTGCGCACGATCTCCTCGATGAACATCGGATTGCCGTCGCCGCGGTTGCGGATCAGGTGCAGGACCGACTCGGGCACCTCGTCGGAGTGGAGCAGCCGGCGGGTCAACTCGTCGCATTCGGCGGGGGTGAGTTGTTTGAACTGGATCTCGATGGAGAGGTCGTCAAGCTCCTTGTCGGCGATGAGGGGCAGCTTGTTGGAGGGGTGTTCCGGCTGCGGACGCATCAGCAGCAGCATCAGGATCGGCGCCTGTTTGACGCTTTCGAACAACGAGGCGATCAGCTCCACGGAGGTGGCATCGGCCAGGTGGAGATCCTCGAGGGTGAGGATGAGGGGCTTGCGCCCGGCCAGGGACTGGAGGAACCAGCCCACCGAGCGGAAGATCCCCATCTTGATCTCCTGGGCGCTCATTTTGTCGAGGGGCACGTCGAACTCGGCCCCCAATTTCAGGCCCATGGCCGCGCCGATGAACACCATGGCGCGCCGCGCATCCTCCGAGAGGGTCTCGGGTTTGAGACCGAGCAGCAGGGGCAGGTTGGTGACCAGTTTGTTGGTCATCGACTCCTCGAGATCCTCGGAATCGATGTCGAAGATCTGGCGGAACAGTTCGATGAAGACCGCGTAGCTGGTATCGCGGTTGAAGGAGCGGCAGATCCCCTCGAGCACCTGGATGCGCTCGCCCTTGAGGAACTGTTTTTTCAGTTCCTGGTGGATGCGGCTCTTGCCCACGCCCGCCGGGGAGATCAGGAAGGTGACCAACCCCTGGCCATTGGCATGGCGTTCCATGCAGGCGCGCAGGGTCTCCATTTCGCGACCGCGCCCGACCAGCGGGGTGGTCGGCTGGCCGGTATCGTTGCTCTGTTCCTGGCGGCTCTTGGCGCGCACCACTTCGTAGACGGCCACCGGATCCTTCTTGCCCTTGACCTTGATGGGGTCGTGGCGGATGAACTCGAAGTGCTGGCGGGTGAGGTTGTAGGTGTAGCCGGAGACGAAGGTTTGACCGTTCTTGGCCAGGGACTCGAGCCGGGCGGCGAGATTCACCGTGTCGCCCATGACGGTGTATTCCATTTTCTTGTCCGAGCCCACCCCACCGGCGATCACCATGCCGGAGTTGACGCCGGTATGCAGGGCGAGGGGGTTTTCGATGCGCCCCTGGAGACGGGTATTGTACTCCTCCATCTCCTTTTGCATGTCGAGGGCGGCGCGCAGGGCCAGTTCCGGATCGTTCTCGTGGGTGACCGGCGCGCCGAAGATGGCCATGATGCAGTCACCGATGAACTTGTCCACATACCCTTCGTAGCGGTGAACGATGTCGGCGAGCATTTTCATGCAGCCGTTCATGATGTTGGTGACCTCTTCCGGATCCATCTTTTCGCTCATGGCGGTGAAGCCGGAGATGTCGGCGAAGAGCACCGTGACATTCTTGCGTTCCGACTCCAGCGGCACCGGGGTGGTCTGGGAGCCACCGGCGGCGGGAACCGCACCCGGAACCATGGCCGAGGTCGGCGTTGCCACGCGATTGGTGGAGGGAGTTGGCAGACGGATGCCGCATTCGCCGCAATAGTGATCCTCCAGGGCGCGCGGGGCGCGGCAGTGGGGACAGACGGCGATCATGGGGAAACCGCAACGGGTGCAATAGTTGACACCTTGACGGTTGTCCAGTTGGCATTGGGAACAGTTCACCGTGGTATTCCTGTAGACTCAAGGCAATGATAGAAAAGAGGAAAAGAATGGACAGCCCGGAGATTCCATGGCCTCGGACTCACACCCTTCCATAGATTAGCACGTCTCCGACCCTCAAGGGAACCATCTCCTTGCATTTGGCACGCCTCGGATCTGGTCTGATCCATTTTTTTGGAAATCTCAAAAAACAACTTCTTCCCACGGGTCAGGACAGCTTGTCATCCATCGCCGGAATCGGTATGATGTTTGCTCTTTTTTCGAGTCGTCTCGGGTGCGGTTCAATCCGAATCCTCCCACGGAATCACCCAGACACGCACGATTCGAAAAAAACTCTCAACCCTTGCTTCACCCAGTGCTTCGCACGATGACTGGCCATCCTTGGCCCGCATCGGCTGTTCGGCATGGATCGAACAGCCTCATTGACACCTTCGACTCCATCCTGACTCTAATAGTGGCCCTTCGCTCGTTCACCATGCCCAATTCCCATGCCCTGACGCGAAATCTCGCGCTGTTTTGGTTTCTGATCGTCTCCGTGCTACCTCTTTCCGTGGCGCACGGCAAGAGTGAGGAGTCGAAGGCGGGCGTCAAATACGCCAACGTCTCGTTCACCCCCCGGTTTCTCTATCCGGGTGGCGAGGTGGTGATGTCCGTCGATACCCTCTCGCTCCCCGAGGAGCGGATCATGGCGCTCACCTTCGACGACGGACCGGACGAACGGGATCTGGAGGTCGCCGCGCTCCTCAAGAAACACGAAATCCCGGCAGCCTTCTTTTATATCGGGAGCAAGGTCAAGCTGTTCCCGGAGGTGGTCAAGGAGGTGCATGCGCACAAGCATGAGATCGGCTACCACTCGTTCCGCCACCAACGGGTGAGCTGGTTCTCGCCCGAAAACCTGAGCAGCGATTTCCGCCAGGGCAAAGAGGCCCTCTCCCGTCTCGGCGTGCCCCTGACCCTGTTTCGCCCCCCCTATGGCGAATTCAACGACCGGCTGGTGCATGCCGCCAAGGATCACGGCATGGAGACCGTGCTCTGGACCATCGACTCCCGCGACTGGACCGGCATCACCCCGGAGATCATGGCCAAGAACGTGATTCGTCAATTCCATCCGGGCGCGGTGCTGCTGTTCCACAGCCCGCACATCAACACCCTGCGCGCCCTGCCGGCGGTGCTGGCCGCCGCCGAGCGCGAGAACTACCGTTTCGTGTCGCTGGGCGAATGGCGTCAGACGGTTCTGACCGCCAACTGCCGCAAGGCCGGGCGCTCTCCCTGCGTGGCGGGACCGGTGGTTGCCGCGCGTCAGCCCGCCAAGAGCGTCGAGCCGCCACCCGCCACCCGCGCGGTCGAACCGGCCACCCGTCCGGCCCGCAAACCCGCCACCACCCCGCCCCCCGCCCGCGCCGCCGCGCCGGAACCGGAGTCGGAACCGGTCGAGGAGCACCCGCCCGCGGCCCTGGAGGCCGAACCCGTCGAATCGGACGAAGAGCCACCGGCCATGGCCTCGGAGATTCCTTCTTCCACCCTGACGCGGGTGGTGGAGCCGCTCTCCCCGGTACTGACTCCGATCAGCGTGGTGAGCGAATAGGATCGATCAGACACCCCGATCCATTTTTCGCCAGGCTTGGCCTGTACCCCACCCGTGGCACGTTTCACGGCTGGAGGTCCCCATCAATCTTGATACGACCGTATTCGCCAGGAGGAGCCCCATGTCCCCATCCATCGCGCAACGCTTGATTCTGTTGGTTCTTCTGTTGATCTCGGGCGATCTTCTGGCCGCCGGCGCGATCGCCATCGACGAACGGGGCCGGCGCGAATCCATGGTGACCAATTTCCCCACCCAACGTCAGGCGGACCGCGAGGCGATGCAGGCTTGCGGCCATCGCTGTCGGATCGTGGGACGCTTCTCCAACGCCTGCGCCGCGATCGGCTGGCCGAAACACGGTGGGGCCTGGGTCTGGAGCGATGGTTTCCGCAGCAAGAACGCCGCCGTCAACGCCGTGGCACGCCGCTGCCGCCAGGCCACCGGCGGCCACGCCTGCCGAGTCCAGGCCCAGTGCGACGGCGCATCCGGTCACGCCCCATCCCACCACCGCCACGGGTATCGGTGATTTCAAACGCCGGTGGTGTCCACATCAACCTAACCACGCTCCCATCCGTCCGTGATCGAAAGAATGATGCGTGACACAGAGGTTTGAATATTGCACCCTGTGGATGCCAGGATACCCAATGGGAATGGAAAATGGGAACCCCGAACACCGATCATGGCTGCTGGCCTCACTGACCCTGTATGGACGGTTCATGAGTGGATTTCATTTCCATCTTGACCGGCCAGGTTAACGCAAAGCACCGCCCGCTTGCCGATCCAGACCGCATTTGATACCTATCGCCCCATGAACACCTCGGAGAAAATTCTCGATGCCATGGGTCGCAACCCGTTGGATTGACGCATCGACCAACTCCAAACGGTGGCCCGGCAGCATGGGACCGCCTGCCGACACAACATCGTTGTCAAAGGTGAGGGGGGCTCCCCCCATCACGTTACACGCGGGCGCGACGCGAGGGGGTGCGTCTCAACGCCCTGGTGACCGCCCTCCAGGCCGAAGGGATCGGGCGTTCCGAAGGGAGCCAGACCGGCAAGCATTCCCGATTCGGGCAAGACCATACCGATCCCCCCCTGCCGGCAACCAAGGAGTCGCCACCATGACCACCGGTTTTACCCCGAACACGCTCCGTTTTCTCGTTGATCTGCGCGAGAACAACACCAAAACCTGGTTCACCGAACATCGGGAGAGGTTCGATCGGCATGTATTGAACCCCATGGCCGAGCTGGTGGGAGAGCTGGGACCGGCCATGCTCGACATCGATCCGGATTTCGAAACCCGTCCCTTGGTCGGCAAGACCATAGCCCGCATCCATCGGGATACCCGCTTCTCCCGCGACAAATCCCCCTACCGGACCAACCTGTGGTTCTCCTTCAAGCGCCCTTTCAAAACCTGGCAGGAGAACCCGGCCTTCTTCTTCGATCTGGGCATCGAGCAGTGTCATTACGGCATGGGGTTCTACGCCGCCTCCCGCGCCACCATGGACCATTTACGCGCCAGGATCGACGACACCCCGGAGGCGTTCCTGGAGGCGACCGCCCCGGCACGGGGACAAACCCGTTTCTCCCTGGCGGGCGAGATGTACAAAAAATCCCTCAACCCGAAACTCCCCCCGGAACTGGCCGACTGGTATCAACGCAAGACCCTCTACTTCATGCGCCGGGAACCGGTGGGCGCCGATCACTTCGGTCCCGGATTCGCCGACCGGCTGCGGGAGGATTTCGCCACCCTGGCACCGCTTTATCATCTCTTCTGGTCGCTACGCGACAGGTAGGAAACAAAGTCGCGCGCAGACGCCCTCGCCCGGCTCGACGGCTGTCTGGCGGGGTGATGTTGGGGCGTCTGTCGCCTGAAGCGCGAACCAAACCGCGCTGCGGAGTGTCAAAAAAACAGTGCAACGACTCCTTCCTCCCGCGTCAGAGGTCATCATGCCCGCATCCACCCTGCATGCCGTCCTGAACACTCCCCTCGAGCCCCCCTATCCGGAAGGATCTCAAACGGCCACCTTCGGCCTGGGCTGCTTCTGGGGCGCGGAACGACGTTTCTGGCAACAGCCGGGGGTCATCACCACCGCCGTGGGCTATGCCGGCGGCCAGACCCCCGATCCCACCTACCACCAGGTCTGCACCGGTCTGACCGGCCATGCCGAGGTGGTCCTGGTCGTCTTCGATCCGACCCGCGTCGGCTACGAGGCGCTCCTGGGCCTCTTCTGGGAGAGCCACGATCCGACCCAGGGGATGCGTCAGGGCAACGACATCGGCACCCAATACCGTTCCGTGATCCATGCCCACTCCGACGCACAACGCCAGATGGCCCTCGCCTCCCGTGATCGCTTCCAAACCCGGCTCACCCAGGCCGGATTCGGTCCGATCACCACCGAAATCCTCCCCGCGCCCCCGTTTCATTTCGCCGAGGCATACCATCAACAGTACCTGGCCAAGAATCCGCGCGGCTACTGTGGACTGGCTGGCACCGGGGTGAGGTGCGCATCATGAAAAGCGACGACGCCACCCCAGGCGAAACGGTCCTGGCCTATCACCACCACTCCAAGCACCAGCCGGACCGCCATGCCCCAGGTCCGGGCCACCTCGACTGGGCCAACCAACCCGATCCGTTCCGTACCCACGCCGGCGCGCCGCGGATCCAGCTTCCCCTCGTGGCCGACCGCCTCACCCCCAGCTTCGACGACCTTTACGCCCCACCGGGACGGATCCCGGTGGCCGCAGTGCATCTGGCCTCCGTGGCTGCCCTGTTGGAGCTGTCCCTGGGGCTCTCCGCCTGGAAAGTCCACGGAGAGACCCGCTGGGCGCTGCGCTGCAACCCCTCCAGCGGCAACCTTCACCCCACCGAGGGGTATGTGATCCTCCCCGATCTCCCCCCGGAAGGGAGCACCCCGCGCATCGAGGCCGGGGTCTATCACTACGTCAGCCGCGACCATCGGCTCGAGCAGCGCCGCGCCATCGCCAGCGACGAACGGGCAGACTGGAACGCCCGGTTCCCGCCGGGAAGCCTGCTCATCGGCCTGACCTCGATCCCGTGGCGCGAGACGTGGAAATACGGAGATCGGGCCTTTCGCTACGTGCAACTCGACACCGGCCACGCGATATCCGCCTTCCGACATGCGGCGGCCACCCTCGGCTGGCGGGCACGGCTCCTGACCGCGCCCGCCACGCACGACGTGGCGCGCCTACTCGGCGCGCTCACCAGCGGGGTGAATTTTGGTGACGACGGCACGACCCCTGAAGCCGAGGAGGCCGAACGGCTGCTCCTGGTCGAACCGGCCAACGCACCCTGGCGTCCGCTGGGCGCGGAGGTGGTTGCCCTGGCCGATCTGGCGGCGCGGGGTCCGTGGCTCGGTCTGCCCAATCGTCTGAGCCGCCGCCATGGCCATCACTGGCCACGGGTCGAAGCCATGGCTGCGGCGACCCTGCAACCCCGCCTTCCCGAGCCACCTCCCTGGACGCCTCTCCTGGAGACTCCCTTGCCGGCGGACGCAGCGTCCAAGGGGGCGGCCTCCCTGATCCGGCAACGACGCAGCGCACAACGGTTCGATCCCTCCGCCACCCTCCCGGCATCGGCCTTGTGGCGTCTGCTCGACGCCACCCTGCCGCGTGCCGGTCTGGCCCCCTGGGATGCCATCCCCTGGGCACCCCGGATCTTTCCGGTCTGCATGCTCCATCGAGTCAGCGGGATCGAGGCCGGATTGTACATCCTGGTACGGGATCCGCAGCGCCTGGATGGGCTCAAGGACGCGCTCGGGGAGGAGTTGGCATGGTCAGCGGTCACCGGAGCGCCGGACCATCTGCCCTTGTACCGGTTGCGAAGCGAACCCCTGGAAGAGACGGCCTATTGGATCTCCTGCCAGCAGGAGATCGCCTCGGACGGGGTGTTGACGTTGGGAATGCTCGGGGAATTTCCGGAAGGGTTGTCATCCGAACCCTGGCTCTATCGACAGCTCTACCAGGAGGCCGGGATGGTGGGACAGACCCTCTATCTGGAGGCCGAGGCCGCCGGCATGCGCGGCACGGGCCTTGGCTGTTTTCTGGACGATTGGTTTCACCAGACCATCGGATTGCGCTCGGCCCGTTTCCAGAGTCTGTATCACTTCACCCTGGGACGCCCGATCGTTGACAGCCGTCTGCGCACCGAAGCGCCGTATGGGGTGTGAGGGGGGCGGACGCCCCCGGCAAGGCGGGATCGGGGGAACGTGACGAACGCCGTCCCGGTTCCCCCGATCTTGATCCATTCGAAAACAGGCGGATCACCCCTCTTCGGGCAACTCCAGAATCGACTTGACCTGCTCGCGCAACCAGATGTTGGGCGGACTCTTTTCGGTGCGCGGATGCCAGGCGATGGCCATGCGCAACGCCGGGGTGCTCACCGGAACCGGCGCGACGCGCAAATGGAGGGGCTTGGCGACGCGTTTGGCCACCCGGTCCGGCAACACCGCGATCAGGTCGCTCTGCGCCACCATGAAGGGGATGTTCCCCAGCGAGTAGAGCCGCGCCTTGATGCTCCGCGACCGTCCCATGTTGGCCAGGGCCTCGTCCACCACGGTGCTGGTCATGCCACGCGGATAGAAATGGATATGATCCGCGGCCAAGAACGACTCCAGGGTCAGCTTGCCATCCGGAATCAACGGATGATCCTGACGGAAGATGCAGACGAACTGCATCTGGAACACCCGATGCAGCAGGATATTCGGCGGAACCCACTGGAAACGGCTGAACACCAGATCCGCCGCGCCGCTTTCCAACACCGTGCGCTCGTCCTCGCCACCGATATCCACCAACTCCAGGGCCACGCCCGGAGCCTTCTTGCGCAACAACTCCACCAACGGAGCCAACAACAGAACCGAGGCATAATCCACCATGCCGATACGGAACAGGTGCTGCGCGTGAATCGGATCGAACCGCTCCTGATTCAACGCCTGCCGCACCTCCTTGAGTGCCCGCTCCACCGGTCCGGCCAGTTCCAGGGCGCGTGCCGTCGGCTCCATGCGCAGTCCGATCTTGACGAACAGCGGATCATCGAAGATGTCGCGCAAGCGTCGCAACGTATTGCTCATGGCGGCCTGTGTGATGCCCAAACGTCGTCCCGCGCGCGTCACTCCCCGCTCGGTCATCAACACATCGAAGGCCACCAGGAGATTCAGATCGAACCGAACCAAATCATGCATGGGTTTACCCTTCCTGTCCGTCGTGAATACGACAGATTCCGAAAATAAATTTACCCTGGATACCGATCGTACGATCATTCATGGTATGAGCGAATGCAATCGGAGAAACGTATTTCGCTCATCCATTCTGATCAGATGGCGCCAGGCGACTTTGTCACCCAGCGTTGTCGCGAGCCGGCCCGGTTCGCGTCTCCCCCCTCTGAGACCCTGATCCTGGCCGGCTCGTTTTTTGTTTTCGTCCTTCCCGCTCCCACCAGGCCGCCCTCGATTCCCCTCCGCCCTGGCGTGTGCATGCCGATCATTTCCCTGGCAAGACAACACAAGACATCAGAAGAACCACCCACCCTTGCCCTTCGACTCCGCTTCCGGTCGGCAACGCAGCAGCTGCTGGCGATACTTCTCGGCGTTCTTCTCGACGCGGCGCGCGGTATCCAGAAGCCACCCCTTGCTCGCGAAGGTGCGCCGGTTGTAGCCCTGCTGCCCCTCGTGATAGGCCAGATACTGGGCGCGAACGTCATCCTTGGCGATGCCGCACTTGCGATGGCTTTGATCCACGTACCAGCCGACGAAATCCACGGCATCGGCGAAGTTGTCCCGATTCGCGTTGCGGGCACCGGTATTTTTCTTGTAGTTCTCCCAGGTCGAATCCAGGGCCTGGGCATAGCCGAAGGCCGTGGACTGGCCACCCGGCACGAACCAGAAGAGTTTGGAACGGGGTGGACGGGCATTGTGGCGAAATCCGGACTCCTGATGGATGATCGCCAGCTGCACATGAATCGGCGCGCCCCATTTTTTCGCCACTTTGCGGGTTTCGTCGTACCACCCGTTCCGATCCTCGAAAATGGCGCAGGCGTCGTTGACTTTCTTGAGCGGACGCGGCGCGGGCGGGGTACTGGCGCAACCGGCCAGCAGACCACAAACGATCATGCCCCCCATCAGACGCGCACCGGATCCGAAGCGTCCCCCTCCCACGTTTGACGACCCCACCCTCAACCGAAGCTGTTTTAAGTTACCGTGGAACTCCCGCCAGGGCGGTCCATGGTCGGGGTGCGGGGGCTCTCCCCCCATTACGCAAGTTTGCAAGCAAGCCATTACATAGGAAACGCAAAGTCATTATATGCTAGCCATTGCTTGCAAGAATGCGAACAAACACCACTTTTTATGGCACAAACGCGAAAAAAACGCAACAGTCCATGGTGAACAATTATCAATAAACCAGGTATTGATCCGCTCGGCATAACCTCCTAAACTGCCGGATGCCACGCTTGAAATCGCCCGCTTCACGAAAACGAGGATGCTCGAGTCATGAAACGCCCACTGCCGGGTTGGTTGTTCATCCTGTTCTGTCTGCCACTCTCCTCCCAGGCCGACGAACCGCTCCAGGTCACCACCAAACCCCTGGAAGCGGTGCTGATCCACCCCCGCGAGGAGGCGCCCGCCGAAGCGCGCGCACTGCTGGATGGCTTGATCACCGCCCAGGTTGGCGCGACCGTCGTCGAACTGCCGGTACAGGTGGGCGATACGGTCAAGAGCGGCGATCTGGTGGTGCGTCTGGATCCCTGGGCCTACCGGCTGGCGGAACGTCGCGCCGCGGCTGAACTGGATGGGCTGCGCGCCCGTCTGGAGACCGCCCGCAAACGCGCCGAACGGGCCCGGCAGTTGCACGCGCAGAAACAGGCCTCCGAAGAACGGGTGGAGCAGAGCGAAAGCGAGGTCAAGGAGCTGGCCGCCCAGGCGCGTGCCGTGGAGGTCTCCATGGAGGATGCGCGCACCCGCGCCGAAAAGTGTCTGGTCAAGGCTCCCTTCGACGGGGTGGTCGTGCAGCGTCAGGCCAGAGTGGGGATGGATGCCGCTCTCGGCACGCCGTTGGCGCAACTGGTGGACCATCGTCAGGTGGAACTCTCCGCGACCATCGCCTCCGGACGCATCGACAGCCTGACCCGCGCCCCATCCTGGCACTTCTCCCACGAAGGGCGCGACTATCCGGTGAAGCTGCGCGTGGTGGTGCCGGTGGCCGATCCCGCCAGCCGCGCCAGGGAGGCCCGTCTGCTCTTCACGGGTGATCGACCGGTGCCCGGCGCCGCCGGTCGCCTGGTCTGGTCGGATGCCAGACACCATTTTCCACCCTGGCTGCTGGTACGCCGCGACGCCACCCTGGGATTCTTTCTCGCCCAGGGGGACAAGGCGGCGTTCCAGCCGCTTCCCCACGCCCTGGAAGGCCATCCGGCCCTGCTCGATCCCCTCCCGGAAGGGACGGTGGTGATCTCCGGACGCGAATCCCTCACCCACGGCGCGGCGATCCAGCCCGTTCCGGCACCACCCTGAACCCGGCCCCCATACCCCAGTTGACGCGCGTGGCCCGACCACGATCCGACACCCTTGCAACCCATGAGCCCCCTCACCCATGATGCGCACCTTTCTCGGCAATCACGTCCTGGCCAATGTCGCCTTCGTCCTGGTGCTGGTGCTCGGACTGCTCGCCTACGGCCAGCTGCCCCGGCAACAGGATCCGGACATGAGCTTCAACTGGATCAGCCTCGTCACCATCCTGCCGGGGGCCTCTGCCGAGGATGTGGAAAAACTGGTCACCGACCCCCTGGAAGAGGCGCTGCAAAAGATTCCGGACATCCGCTTCGTCATGTCGAGCAGCAGCGATGCCACCTCCAGCATCCTGATCCGCTTCCAGGAGATGGATGACCACACCTTCGACAAACGGGTCACCGATCTGCGCCGCGAAATCAACCACAAACAACGGGAACTCCCCACCGAGGCCGAGGATCCGGTGATCCTGGAGATCACCAGCGCCAACGGCTGGCCCACGGTCATGGCCGTGGTCACCGGCGAAGCCGATGACGAAACCCTGCGCCAGCAGGCGCGCCGGGTCCAAAAGGATCTGGAGCGGATTCCGGGGGTCGATCAGGTGATGCCCCTCGGGCTGCGCGACCCGGAACTCCAGGTGCGCTTCGATCCGTTCCATCTGGCCCTGCTCGGCGTGGACCCCACCCAGCTGGCCGGCACCATCACCGCGCGCTTCCGGGATCTGGCCGGCGGGGCCGTGGCCATGGGCGAAGGCAATCGCATGCTGCGCTATCAGGGAACCACCCCGGATCCCGCAGAACTGGCCACCTGGCCGGTCACGGGCCGCGAGGGGGAGTTGCAGCTCAACCGTCTCGCCGAGGTGGTCCGGGATCGCAAGAAGGCCGACCGCATGGTGCGCTATCAGGGCAAGCCGGCGATTTTCCTCTCCGTCACCAAACGGCCCGGGGTCAACTCCCTCGATCTGACCAACCACATCAAGGCGTACCTGGAAAGTCGCCAGACGCTGAAAGACCAAACCGGCGTCCAGACCCTGCTCGCCGACGATCAGACCGCCATGGTCAAGAATGCCCTCTCCATCATGGAGAGCAACGCCCTCATGGGGCTGATCCTGGTTTTCCTGTCCACCTGGCTCTTTCTCGGTCTGCGCATCTCGCTGCTGGTGAGCCTCGGCATCCCCTTCGCCCTGTCCGGCACCTTCATCATCCTGCATGCCCTCGGCCAGACCATGAACGTCATGGCGCTCCTCGGGGTGGTGATCGCCCTGGGCATGCTGGTCGATGACGCCGTGGTGGTGGTGGAGTCGATCTCCCTGCGCCTGGCCAAAGGGCTCCGCGTCATGGATGCCGCCATCGAGGGGCTCCGCGAAGTCTGGATCCCGGTCGCCTCCTCGTCGCTCACCACCATGGCCGCCTTCCTGCCCCTGATGCTCCTGCCCGGCATCCTCGGCAAGTTCATGAAGATCATCCCCATGGTGGTCTCCCTGGCGATGGTCCTCAGTCTGGTCGAGGCTTTCTGGATGCTCCCCGCCCATGTGGCGGCCATGAACTGGAAACACGACCGTCCGCCCACCCGCATGGAGCTGTGGCGCGCCCGCCTCATGCACCGCATCCGCATCCTCTACGTGCGGCTGTTGATTCCCGTGCTGCGCCGCCCCAAACTCTCCATGGGAACCGCCTTCCTGGGCCTGGCCCTCTCGATCGGCGTGGTGGCATCCGGCATGATCCGGGTCGATTTCTTCGCCATGGATCCCATGCCGCTCTTCTACGTCAACCTCAAGATGCCCGCCGGCTCCTCGCTGGAGAGGACCATGGCCACCACCCTGGAGGCCGAACGACGGGTGCGCGCCGGACTCAAACCCGAGGAGACCCGCACCGTGGTCCCCTACGCCGGGCAGATGATGACCGATACCGAACCCTTTTTCGGCGACCGTTTCGGACAGATCCTGGTGAGCCTGACACCCGACGCCCAAAAGCGCCGCTCGGTGCGCGAGATCATCGACGGCATGCGCGCCTCGGTCCTGGCCACGCCGGGACCGGACAACATCACCTTTCTGCCCATGTCGGGCGGACCGCCGGTCACCAAGCCGATCAGCGTCAAGGTGCGCGGCGATGACTACACCCAACTGCGCGAGGCGAGCGCCGCGATCAAGAAGATCCTGGCCGACATGCCGGAGGTGAGCGACATCACCGACAACTTCGCCTTCGGCAGCCACGAACTGGTGCTGCGTCCGGATGCCGACGCCCTGCGCCGCGCCGGGGTGGATGCCGCGCTGGTGGCGCGTTTGACCCGTCTGTTGGCCGATGGCGAGATCGCCGCCTCTTTCCAGCACCAGGGGGAGCAGGTCAAGGTGCGGGTGATGGCCAAGCCCACCAGACCGCACGGGGTCGAGGAGATCCTCAACCTGCCGGTCGCCCTGCCCAACGGCACCTCGACCACCCTCGACACCCTCACCCGCCACGAAACCCGTCAGGGGGTGGATACCATCCACCACTACAATTTCCGCCGCGCCATCACCATCGAGGCGGAACTCGACCGCACCCGCATGGATGTGGTCACCGCGAACCATCACCTCAAGAAGGAGTGGGCCAGGCTCCACGCCCGCTTTCCCGGCGTGGATCTCGACTTCTCCGGCATCCTGGACGACATCCAGGAGTCGATGGATGCCATCGCGTGGCTGTTCTTGATGGGATTCGGCCTGCTGTATCTGATCCTCGGCACCCAGTTCAACAGCTACTTCCAGCCGCTGTTGATCCTGACCACCGTGATCCTGGCCTTTGTCGGGGTGGTGTGCGGCTTGCTGATCACCGGCCATCCGCTAAGTCTCTACACCCTCTACGGGGTGGTGGCCCTTTCGGGGATCGCGGTGAACGCGGCCATCGTGCTGATCGCCGCGGCCAACGACCGCCGCCGCGAGGGGATGGGCCCCCTGCACGCCATGATCTATGCCGCCCGACGCCGCGTGGTGCCGATCCTCATCACCACCATCACCACCATCGTCGGACTGCTCTCCCTGGCCATGGGACTGGGTGGGAAATCCCTGCTGTGGGGACCGGTGGCCACGTCGATCGTGTGGGGACTGGGTTTCTCCACCCTGTTGACGCTGTTTCTGATTCCGCTGCTCTATCTGGTGTTCAACCACCGGAAAAAGAGACGGGCTTCGTGACGGGCCGGCGGCGCGTGACCGGGCCGGCGAGCGCCAACCACGCGGCGATCACCGCCCCCAGTCACGCGGGGCCTTCAGGTCACTCGGGGATCTCGTTCATGCCGGGAAACTTGTTGGCCCACTGCCGGGTCAACTCCTGAGCCTTCTGGATCTGCTCGGGTTTCAATTTTCGCCCGATCGCATCGCGCTTGGCCGCTGCGGTCTCGTCGCCATTCAGGGCCGCCAGATTGTAAAAGGCATAGGCCTGCACGGCATTCTTGCCAATGGCGCGGCGTCCACCCACGCCCTGTTCATACATCAAGGCCAGTTTGCTCTGCGCTTCCGGAAGCCCCTGCTCCGCGGCCTTCTGGAACCAATCGCGCGCCAATTCCAAATTGAAACGAACCACTTCGCCCTTGCGGTACATCTCGCCCAGGGCCAATTGAGACTCGGCAATGCCCAGCTCGGCGCCAAACCGGGCCATCCAGAAATCGAGTTTCGTCTCGGCATACGCGGCGGGATACGGCACGGTGTGGAGCAAAAAGACGACCATCACAGAAAAAAGATGCTTTTTCCGCATGTTGGCCTCAATCCATCCGCCATGGGAACGACGTTGCAACCATGCGACATCCCGCTCAGACCAGATCGGGGGTCGGCTTCCACCAGGTGTAGACGCAAGGAAGACCGCGGAACCGTTGATGCTCATCCATGCCATAACCGACCAGTCGCAGGTCGGGCACCTCGTAACCGAGAAAATCCAGCGGCAAGGGTTCGGGATCGAGCACGGTCTTGTGCAGCAACACGGCAACGCGGATCGAGGCTGGTTGACACGCATCGGTCAACCAGCGGTGCAACCGCTTCAGGCTGTCGCCGCTGTCCAGGAGGATATCCACCAGGATCAGGTCACGCCCGCGCAAGAACTCCTGATCCTCGACGGTCATGACGATGCGCTCCTCCTGGGAGCGGGTGTGGGCGAAAACCACCGGAATGGGTCTGGAGAGGTGACGCAGCAGGTCGCTGGCAAACAGGAACGCCCCCTTGAGCACCACCACCATCACCGGTTCCCGGTCGGTCGCCACGGAAGCGATCACCTCGCGGTTGATCCGTTCGGCCATGTCGGCGACCGCCTGCTGGATCTGTTCGGCATCCAGCATGACGGTCATGTGATCCAATGCCTTCATCGCGCACCCCCTCCCCTGACCGATCAGCCATCCCGCTTGAGAAAGCGGCTCAAAAAATTCAGATCATAACGACCGCGCACGAAGGCGCTGTCGCGCAGGATGCGCTGATGCAACGGCAAGGTGGTCTTGACCCCGCCGATCACATACTCATCCAGGGCGCGGCGCATGCGCGCCACCGCCTCGGTGCGATCCGAACCGTGCACCACCAGCTTGGCGATCAGGGAGTCGTAGTAGGGCGGGATCCGATAGCCGGAGTAGGCCGCCGAGTCCACCCGCACCCCACCACCACCCGGCGGGTGGTATTCGGTGATCAGGCCAGGGGATGGGATGAACCGTTCCGGATCCTCGGCGTTGATGCGACACTCGATGGCGTGGCCGGTGAAACGGACCTGCTCCTGGGTGATGGCCAAAGGCAGCCCGGCGGCGACACGGATCTGCTCCTTGACCAGATCCAGACCGGTGACGTACTCGGTGACCGGGTGTTCGACCTGGATGCGGGTGTTGACCTCGATGAAGTGGTATTTCCCCTCGGATTGCAGGAACTCGAAGGTGCCGGCCCCGGTGTAGCCCACCGCCAGGGCAGCCTTGGTGGCCAGACGCCCGAGATGTTCGCGCTCCTCCGGGGTGACCATCGGCGAGGGGGACTCTTCGAGGAGTTTTTGATGGCGGCGCTGCAACGAGCAGTCGCGTTCGCCGAGATGGATCGCGTGGCCATGTTTGTCGGCCAGGATCTGGATCTCGACATGGCGCGGGTTTTTCAGGAACTTCTCGATGTAAACCTCGTCGTTCTTGAAGAACTGCTGCGCCTCGGTGCGGGCCACGGTGTAGCTGTTGATCAGGGCGGCCTCGGTGTGGACCACCTTCATGCCGCGACCACCCCCGCCGCCGGCGGCCTTGATGATCACCGGAAAGCCGATCTCACGAGCCACCTTGACCGCGGTCTCCTCGTTGGGAATCGCCGAGGAGGAGCCCTGCACCACCGGAACGCCGGACTCGATCATCGCCTGACGGGCGCGCACCTTGTCGCCGAGCAGCCGGATCACCTCTGGTTCCGGACCGATGAAGGTGAGCCCCGAAGCCTGGATGATCTCCGCGAAGGCGGCGTTCTCGGAGAGAAAGCCGTAACCCGGATGGATCGCCTGGGTATCGGTGATCTCGGCGGCGGCCATGATCGCCGCCACGTTGAGATAGGAGTCCTGCGAGGGGGGCGGACCGATGCAGACCGATTCGTCGGCCAGTTTCACATGCATGGCCTCGGCATCCGCGGAGGAGTGGACCGCCACGGTCTGGATGCCAAGCTCCTTGCAGGCACGATGAACCCGCAGGGCGATTTCGCCGCGATTGGCGATCAGGATTTTGTTGAACATGGGCATGGGTCAGCTCGGCTCGACCAGAAACATCTCTTCCCCGTATTCGACCGGAGTGGCGTTCTCCTTGATGATGCTCACCACCCGGCCATTCACCTCGGATTCGATCTCGTTCATGAGTTTCATGGCTTCGATGATGCACACCACCTGACCCTTTTTCACCACATCGCCCAGTTTCACGAAGGGGGCGGATTCGGGCGAGGCGGATTTGTAGAAGGTGCCCACCATCGGCGCGGTGATGGCCACCGTGGTCTCCTTGCCGTCGTCCTGGGAAGAGGAGGGCATGAAGGGGGACGGCGGCGGCAGGGCGACCGCCGGCACCGCCATCGGCACCGGTCGGCTCATCGGGGGCGGCGCAAGCGGTTGCGGCATGACGGGCGCCGTCTGGGCGGTGGCGCGGGTGATGCGCAGCGAACGCCCCTCCTCCTTGATCTCCACTTCGGCCACGTCCGTGTCGGACAGAAAGCGGATGAATTGTCGAATGTCTCTCAGATCAAAAGCCATATGACCTTCCTCAACTAAGGGTTTCCATGCGCCGCGCGCGCGGCAAGGCGTCCAGCCCCGGCATCCAGGGCAAACAGATAACCATCCGCCCCCAATCCCGCGATCACCCCTTCGGCGATGTCGCTCACGTAGGAGTGATGCCGGAAGGGTTCCCGGCGGTGGATGTTGCTCAGATGCACCTCGATCACCGGAATGTTCACGGCGAGCAGGGCATCGCGAATCGCCACCGAGGTGTGGGTATACGCCGCCGGATTGATGATGATCCAATCGACGACATTCAGCGCGGCCTGAATGCGCTCCACCAGTTCGCCCTCGTGGTTGGACTGGAAAAAATCGATTTCGACTCCCAGACTCGCGGCTTTTCCGCGACAGGCGCGCTCGATGTCCGCCAGGGTCAGGGAACCGTAGATTCCCGGCTCCCGCAACCCCAGCATGTTCAGATTGGGACCGTTGAGCACCAGGAAGCGTTTTTTCACCAAGGTATTCATGCTGCCAGCCGTGCCTGCCACGCCTCCAGACACGAGGCGATCCGTTCCACCCGCGGATCCCGGATGGGCGCGACATCCGCACGCTCATCCGACGACGCCCGCACCATCCCCTCCCCTTCGGGGGCCTCCGAACGCCCGACGGCACAGCCGCCGCGCACCCCTTGCAACCACCCTTCCAGACGAAGCACCGCCCCGTTTTCTCTCAACGGTTCGTCCGTTTCCCTGGGCAGGGGTTCCGTTTCTTGTGCCGCCGCTTCCGGTTCGTTCGCCTGGGCCGCTTCCGGCTCCTCCGGCTCCACGACCGGCTCTTCCGCCTGGGCCGCTTCCGGCTCCTCCGGCTCCACGACCGGCTCTTCCGCCTGGGCC
>NZ_JBZVFG010000023.1:33706-36811 GCF_058402785.1 Candidatus Magnetaquiglobus sp. | reverse complement strand
GCGGATGGAGCCGGGCTGGCCAAACGCTCCGCGCGAATCCCGTCCAACACTCCGATGGTCCGCTGGTAGGCGGCCAGGGGGGCGGCGCCGAACTCCCGCAATGCCGAGGCGAGCACCTGATCCCAGCGCTCGGGTCGCAGCGCGATCAGACGCGCCAGCAGCAGATCCCGCGCCGCGATCTCGGGCTCGGCGCCGATCCAGGCCTCCACCAGCGCCTCGGCCTCCTCCAGGCGCCGTTCGCGCAGCAGACGCGGCAACCGGGCCAGGTTCCGATCCCATGTCTCCAGACTCCCGCCCATTCGGCCTCCTTGAGGTGACCGGGCAGCCTTCTTGCAGGTGACCGGGGAAAATGAGTCCTTGCGCGCGGGGCGAAGGTTGCGGACAATATTCGATGGATAAAATCCCATTGGGAGTTTATCGAAAATCAACACCAAAGGGCAACCCATTGCATGCGCGAGAACCCCCTTTTGGGACGTTTTAGTATAAAGAGATCCCAACCCAACGGCAATCGGCGCGGTGAAGCGAACGGGAGAGGCTGACGATGCGGATATCACTGAACGGGGATGCCACCGAACTGCCGGAGGGAATCAACGTCGCGGAGCTGTTGCGGCACCTTGGTTTCGACGCGCGGCGCGTGGCGGTGGAGCGCAATCTGAACGTGGTGCCCAGGGATCGGTTCACGGATACCACCGTGGAGCCCGAGGATCGCATCGAAATCGTCCATTTCATCGGAGGCGGCATGGAACCAGATTCTGACTTGACGGGAGAATCCCCTTCTCTCCCCCCGACCCTCCCTGACGGAAGCGTCGCGGCCATGCAACCCGATCCGCTGGTGATCGCCGGACGCCGCTTCACGAGTCGTCTGCTGGTAGGCACCGGCAAATACAAGGATTTCGAGGAGACCGCCCAGGCCGTGGCCGCCTCGGGAGCGGAAATCGTCACGGTGGCGGTGCGCCGGGTGAACGTGAGCGATCCCAATGCGCCGATGTTGACCGATCACCTGGATCCCAAAAAATATCTCTACCTTCCCAACACCGCCGGCTGCTACACCGCCGACGATGCGGTGCGCACCCTGCGGCTGGCCCGCGAGGCCGGAGGGTGGAATCTGGTGAAGCTGGAGGTGCTCTCGGACCCCAAATACCTGTGGCCCAACAATCCGGAAACCCTGATCGCCGCCGAGCGGCTGATCGCCGAGGGATTCGAGGTGATGGTCTACACCACGGACGACCCCTGTCTGTGCAAGCGGTTCGAGGCGATGGGGTGCGTGGCGGTGATGCCTCTGGCCGCGCCGATCGGATCGGGACTGGGGGTGCGCAACCCTTACACGATCAAGATCATCCTCGAGGAGGCCAAGGTGCCGATCCTGGTGGATGCCGGCGTGGGCTGCGCCTCGGACGCGGCCTTTGCCATGGAACTGGGCTGCGACGGGGTGTTGATGAACACCGCCATCGCCGGCGCCAAGGATCCGATCCGCATGGCCGTGGCCATGAGAAAGGCGGTCGAGGCCGGGCGCGCCTCGTATCTGGCCGGACGGATCCCGCGCAAGCTCTATGCGTCGGCCTCCAGCCCGCTCGACGGGCTGTTTTTCTAGCTCCAAGGACGCGACATCCCATGGACGAATCGGTCGAACATCCCGACCCGGAGGAGCTACCGGTCTGGGACTGCCGCTGGCCCGATCCGGTGGCCCTCAAGGTGAGCGCTACCCGTATCTTGAGACAGATGCCGGAAAAAAGTCCGGAGATCAACCGCAATCTGGTCATCACCGTGGAGATGGAGCTGAACGACGACTTCACCGGTGAGTTCCGCGCCCTGCTGGTGACCCCCTGGGCCGTGGAACGGATCTACTGGCACTCCCCGACCGCCGGCACCGAACCGCCGGTCAAGCACGCCATGCGCTTGGAATCGGACGAATCGGGACGGGTGGCCGCCGGACAGGGGGTGCTCCTGGAGGCGGAGGTGGAGCGGCTGGTACCGGTGGTGATCGCCTGGGAGCCGGAGACCGGCCACTATTTCGTCGAAACGCTGCTGCACCACACCCAGGGTTTCGACACCGCCCAATCGGCGCTGGATACCGCTCTGGGACGCACCCAGGCCCGCACCGGGCCACAATCGGTTACAGCGGTGATGAACCGGACCGTGAGTCGGCGCGGGTTATTGAAATTCTGGGGCGGATGAATCTCGATAATTGGCATGACGTTTGCTGAGATCCCGAATATCGTCAAGGAAATGTCCCTCCGGAATCACGGCAAGCAATTGCTTGATTCATATGGAAAAGTTTGCTTTATGCAATTGATGTGCCGTTTGCAAGGGCAAAAAAAACCTCGGGAAATCTAATTTTTTATGGGACTTTTCCCCATTTTTACGGTATGATGGGCAAAATGTGGTTCAAACACTTATTTTCGCTTTAAATCAGTCAGCAAAAGGAGACTTAGTCATGAAGGGTTACAAAATCTTCCCCGTTCTGTTGCTCGCTGGTGTCCTCGGCAGCACCCTGCCCGGCTGCGCCACCCAACCCGATGCCGCCGACATGCAGGCCGCCGAAGCCGCCCGCAATGCCCGCCTCGAGGCCGAACGGGCTGATGCCGCCCGCATGAAGGCCGAGCGCGATGCCGAAGCCGCCCGTCAAGAGGCCGAAGCCGCCCGTCAAGAGGCCGAGCGGGTCAAGAAGACCTTCCGCAAGAGCCTGAACAAGAAGTAATCGCCTCTGGCGATCGTCTGACCAATCAGCCGTTGACGGTCCCATCCGTCCGGTCACTTCGCGGCCCCTTGCGTTCCCAAGTCCATGAACGCATCCCGCGACACCGATACGGCACTCCGCCATGGTTTGCTACCGTGCGTCTCGACCGCGGTAGCAAACCATGGCGGAAGCTCTACCGCCCATCATACCCGAATTTCCCCACGCCGCACTTTCGGACGTGACGGTATCGTCGCGTTCCGGTTCCATTACCCGTGCTCGATCAGGGTTGCGTGAATCATTCCGCCCCATCCCGAATCCCCCGCATCGACGCTTTCGGGCCACTCACCCCAAATGGCGCGACAACCTATCAGATCGCCCCATCCCGAATCCCCCGCATCGACGCTTTCGGGCCACTCACCCCAAATGGC
>NZ_JBZVFG010000023.1:11281-33606 GCF_058402785.1 Candidatus Magnetaquiglobus sp. | reverse complement strand
GCGACAACCATGGTCCGACCCGCTCCGCGACCGGAAGCGGCAGACGTTTCCACAGGCGGATGAACAACCGGTACTTCGGATTCATGGGATTGATATCCGGCAGTTTTCCGGCGCGCACCAGACGGTAGCGATAGTGGAGCGGTTCCGGGGTGAAACCGTAGAACTTCTTGAAATCAAACGACCCCGAGCCGATCTTGCTCCGACCGAAATCGAACGTCTCCGCACCGCGCGCCGCCGCGCGGGTCATCAACTCCCAATACATGAAGGCCATGGCCCCGCTGGCACGCGCCTCGGGCAGGCCGCCGCCGTAGTAGGGCAACACCTGGTCGCGAAAATAGAAGCTCACCACCTCGGCCACGCTTTTGCCGTGATGTTCGATGCGCAAGCCCTGGCAATCGGTTCCGAAGGTCTCCTTCAACTGAAAAAACAGCGCGCGCGGAAAAACCGGCGTACCCAGGTTGCGCACGCTTTCGGCGTAGATATCGAAACAGCGCGTGTGGATGGTGTCGTCCTCCACGGCGACGAGATGGTGGGCGATGCCCTTGCGCACCTCCGCGCGTTGTTTGCGAGGGATGTCGGCCAGATTGGTCCCGGGGTTTGGCGAGATCGGCTTGCGAAAGCCGTAATAAAGCGACTTGGCGTCCCAGTCGGGCCGTCTGGGGGTGGTGTTGCGGCACTCCAGCCAATCGACGCCCAGTTCCAGGGCGCGTTGCTCGGCGTGGGATTCCAGAGCCAGGCGGCTCTCTTCGTCCAGGGCCGCCACGCCGCCTTGGACGCAAAACGGGGTGGAGACGAGGGCGTTGCCGAAAAGCAGGCTCTTGACATGAACCAGCGGCAGAACGCCGCGGATTTCACCCTTGACGCGCGCCAGGAGGTAGCAGGTCGGATGGTTGAAGACGGTTTCGATCACCTGTTTCCAACCGAAGCGGTGGAAAAAGGTGGCTTCCGGACAGGTTTGGACGAAGCGGTCCCACTCCGATGCGTCGGCAGGGCTGGCGGGTTGGACGCGCAACGGCTGGGAAGGCGGGGTCGGGCCGGGCGGATTCATGGTTCCCATGTCGGGTTGGTTGGGCTTGAACGATCGCGGGGGCGCGCCCCATCCCCGTCTTCGCCAACCATACCCGCCCCCACCTGCCCGATCACCCCCGCAAACGCCCGATCCATCCGATCCCACCGGAAATCGCCCATCAACGCCTCGATCCGCCGTTCCATCCGCTCCAGATTCAGATAGTGCCGAAAGCGACTCTTCCACCGCAACCCCGCCACCCGCGGCTGCCCGGGATCCAACTCCCATGGATGAAAATAGAAAACCCCGGCACGCCCCTCGCCACCATTCAACCGTCGCCAGGCCCAACGGGTCACGACATACGGATACAACCGGAAAAATCCCCCGCCTCCACACGGCCAACGCCGCCCAGCCCACTCCAGACAGGCCACCGGGATCTCCACCAGACCACGCCCCACCACCCCGCTCGGCCAGAACGGCTCACGCGGCGCCTCTGGCCAACCGTAAAGGTCGTGCCGAATCGGATAGACACTGGAACTGTAACGATAACCGGCCTCGGCGAGCTTGTCGAAGGCCCAGGTATTCCGTTTGCCGATGGAATAGGTCGAAGCGCGATAGCCAACGACCGGCACGCCGGAGATCTGCTCGAGAAGCTCCCGCGACTGGCGGACATCGGCCAGAAAAACCTCGGGATCCTGCCGGGTGGCACGCACATGCTCCATGCCGTGGCTGGCCAACTCATGACCGCCCGACACGATGGCACGGATCAAATCCGGATGACGCCGCGCCACCCAACCCAACACGAAAAACGTGGCCCGCACCCCATGCCGGTCACACAGCGCCAGAATGCGCCGCGTGTTCCCCTCGACGCGCGCGGGGAGGTCATCCCAATGCCCGCGCGCCACGCACCCCTCGAAGGCCGCGACCTGAAACGACTCCTCCACATCCACGGTCAGCCCATTGAGGGGCGCATCCCCACTCTGGACCGGACCGCTCAATCCCGACCCCGCCGAAACAACCGCGAAAAGAATCCCGGTTTCCTGGGCGGCGCCTCGGACTCCGAACTGCCGTATCCCCCCCCATAGCCGCCGCCATACCCCCCACCGTAGCCGCCGCCATACCCCCCGCCGTAACTGCCGTAACCACCATAACCACCATAACCGCCGTAGCCGCCGTAGCCGCCGTAACCGTAATAGCCACCCACCGCGCCACGCTTGCGGAATTTATTCAGGACCAGACCCACGATATCCGGATTGTCCAACTGCTCCAGGGCATCCTTCACCGCCAATTGGGGAGTCCGTTCCGCCTCCACCACCATGATGATCTGACCCATGTTGCGCGCCAACTCCCGAGCCTCGGTGGTGACCAGCAGCGGCGGCGAATCGAACACCACGATGCGATCCGGACTGTCGGCGAGCTGCTTGATCAGAATGCGCATGTTCTCGCTGGCCAACAGCTCCGTGGCGTGATGGTGACGACGCCCCGAAGGCAACAGGGTCAATTTCGGCACGTTGGTCTTGATGAGCACCTCGGAGTAGTTCTCCACCTTGCCCAACAGACAGTCGATCAACCCCACCTTGGCCTTGAATCCCAGAATCCGCGCCACGGATGGCTTGGCCACATCCCCGTCCACCAACAGGACGTTCAAATCCATCTCGGCGGCCAGGCTGATGGCCAGATTGATGGCGGTGAAGGTCTTGCCCTCCTTGGGAAAGGCACTGGTCACCATGATCATGCGACCATTGGCGACCTTTTCGGACTCCTTGCCCACCGCGTTGAGCAGCAGGGGACGCTTGATCACCCGGTACTCCTCGGCCATGATGCTCCGACCGGTATCCGGCGTCAGCACCCCCTTGGCACGCAGACGCTCGAAGTCCAGGACCACTTTCTTGTGAATGTTCTGATAGTCCATCATGTGGATTGGGCCTCGGACCCACCAGCAATAAATCGCGAACCGACCAGGATCAGAAGATGGGAACGAAATAGAGCACGCACGCGTACAAAACGAACAGACCGATCAGCGCCATGCCATACACCGCGTTGGAACGGGCCCAACGGCTTCCCACCCCTTCGTCCACCATCGACACCATGCCCAACACCGGCAGACCCAGAACGCGCTTCATCGAGGCCGGGCTGTCAAAAACCGGACGAATCACCGACAAGAACAGCGACAGCGCCAGACCGGCCAAAAGACCACCCACCAGAACCACCGTGGAGAAGAGCGGTCGATTCGGTCCCACCGGCTTGCGCGGCACCTGTGGACGGTCGATCACCTTGAAGCGCACGAAACGGCTCAGATCCTCCTCCAGTTCACCGCGTTCCCGAGCCTTGGTCTCCTGCTGCAACATCGCCGCCATCTCTTCCTGGATCATCGACAGGCGGGTCTGCAGACGATTGTATTCGTTCTCGATGGCAGGCAGCGTGGTTTCCTGGGTCCGCAACCGTTTCAGATGGGCCTCGGTCTCCGTCAGCCGGACACGGGCGCTGGTCAGCTCCACCTCGAGCTTGCTCGCGGTCAATTTGAGATTGCGATAGACCGGATTGGCTTCCAACTCCCAGGAGGTGCCATCATCCGCGCTGGCGCGCAGACGGTTGATCTTCTCCTGGCGCTGCTGCTCCTGCTGGGCGATCGCCTTGCGCAGGGCGATCACTTCGGCATGATTCTCGGTGTACAAGGGCAATTTCCGTCCACCCTTGACATAGTGCTTGCTCATCAACTCCTGCAATTGCTTGTTGAGCGCCTCGATCTTGCGATCCTGCTCCTCGGTCGGCGATCCCGTGGAGTTCTCGATCTCCAGCATCTGACGACGCACCTCGTCGCGACTCTGCTCGAGTTCGTGCAACTTGGCCTGATGGGCTTCGATGGCGCGGTTGAGCCGTGTCACACGCACGTAATATCCCCCATCCTTCTCGGGGATCAGATCGAGATTCCGGTTCTTGAACTCCTGCAATTTCTGGGTCGCCTCGGCCACCTTGGCCTCGTATTCGGCGATCCGTTTTTTCAGATACTCCTCGGCGGTGCGCGCCGACCCACCCCCTTCGATGGGCAAGGTATCCATCGGGAGACGGTCGAGCACCACATCCACCACCTGACGGGTGATCTTGGGATCGTTGTGACGGTGGGTGATGCGGTAGAGACCGTCGCCGGTCGAGGTGACACTGATCTGCACGCGGAGCTGGTTCATGATCTCCTGGCGTTCCTGATCATTTTTGACCAGAAACGACAGATCGGTTTCGCGCACGACGTGCGAAAGGGTCTGCTGGCTCAGGAGGTTGTTAAGCACCCGATGGGCCTCGCGGGTGACATCGATCACCTGCTTGGTCTTGGAAAGGAAGTCGGCGATCTCCTGACGGGGATCCTCGATCTTGACCGTGGCGCTGGCCACGTATTGATCCTGCATCACCGCCACGGAAACCCAGCCGGACAGACAGACGAACCATGCCAGACCGACCATATGCCAGCGATGCCGCCACATGCCCCGGGCATAGAAGATCATCTGGAAATAGATATCGCGGAATCCGAAATCCTGCTGCATGCGACTTCAATCCATGCCTTGACGAACTTACATGATGGGAGGAGGCCACCGCTCATCCCCGTTGCCGTGACAGCCCCCCGGAGGTTCAACGGCAACCGCCCGCCCGTCGGGAATGTGACGGGTGATGCAAGAACCAATCCGTTCGCTAATTCCGAGTTTTCGGACCCGTGGCGCCCTGACCGAACAGCACCACCTCCACGGTATGGATCAGCACCAGCAGATCCAGAAACAGTCCGCGGTTCTTGACATAATAGAGATCGTACTTCAATTTCTCTGCCGCGTCTTCCTCCGACGCGCCGTAGCCATAACGAATTTGCGCCCACCCGGTGATGCCCGGCTTGACACGCAACCGTTCGGTGTAAAAGGGAATCGTGATCTTAAGCTCCGTAACGAATTCGGGACGTTCCGGACGCGGACCGACCAGACTCATCTCACCGCGCAGCACGTTGAAGAACTGCGGCAACTCGTCGATGCGGCTCTTGCGGATGAACCGACCCACGCGGGTGACGCGCGCATCGTCTTGCGCCGCCCAGCGCGCCACGCCGTCCTGCTCCGCGTCGGTGCGCATGCTGCGGAATTTCAACACCGGGATGATCCGGCCATCGATCCCGACCCGACTCTGGGTATAGAAGATCGGTCCGCGACCGCCCCCGTCGATCCAGATCGCCAACGCGGCCAGAAGCATCACCGGCGCCAGAATCGACAACAACAGCAGACTGATCGAGATGTCGAACAGTTTCTTGACCGCTTCGCTCCAGGGTTCCCGGTACAATCCCACGGAGTGGAACAACCACCAGCCGGGATCCATGACCTCGGTGAGGATGATGTGCCGTTCCCGTTCGCAGAACTCCTGGATGTCCATGATGCGGATGCCGCGATACTTGCACGCCTGGATTTCGTCCAGATAGAGGGTGGAGAGGGGATCCTCGAGGGCGATCACCACCTCGTCCACGTCGTGTTCCTGGGCGTACTCGGGCAGATCGCGGGTATCCCAGATGATCCGGGCGTCGTCCACGCGAATCGTCTCACCGGACACCGGCCAGTATCCCAGCAGTTGGCAATCGGACTGTCCCACCCCCTGGTCGATCACGGCACGGGTTACCAAACGGGCCGGCTCCCCCATCCCGAAGACGATCACGCGCCGTTTCAGGAGATCGGTGTCGATCACGAAACGAAAGAAAACATACCGGACCGCCACGATCATCCAAAAACAGAAGACCAGGGCATAACCAAACGCGCCACGCCCGATGAACAGACCCGGAAACACATAAAACAGCATGCTCATGGCCACCAGACCGACCACGAAGCTGATGCCGACCTGCAACAACTCCCCGGAGAACCCCTCGTCCATCAGCCGTTGATAACGTCCCATGGCCGCCAGGCTGGTGACGATCACAAAGGCGAAAAAGAGCGCCTTGGGGAGCAGCAGTTGGGTATGGATCTCATCGGGATGATCCATGCCATAAAAACGGACCGCCACGCCGACATAGACCGCCAGCGAGGCCAACGCCAACTCCATGCCGATCAGCATCAACGACCAACGATGGAGATAGTGACGAAAAATACGAATCACGAAACGGTTCCATTACCAAGGGTGGTTCATGCCAATCCCTGCACCGGTCACGTTAATCTATTTCCCACCCGATTTCAACCACCAAATCCGGCGATCGGCCACCCCCGCATCCTTGGCGACGAATCGCCTCCAACCCGTCATCCCGGAGTCGTGAGGACCCACGCCACCCCCGTCCCACGCCTGAGCGGCTGTCCGAGGATGTCATCACCCATGGAATCCCCAAACGCGCACGGTTCGAAATTCTTCCCATTCCAGACCGGATGCGGTTCAAAACTGAAAATAGATGAACTCCTCGGAGTCCCCGCGCACCACCAGAATCGCATAGAACATCAACGCCGACACCAGAAGATGCATGACGGTTCGGATCCGCGACTCCGGTGCGCGGAACAGATGATCTTTCACATGCACATACGCGGTGTTGATCCACAACGGCAGAGACAGGAACAGCGTCTGTCCGAACAGGAACCAGGCCGCCCGATCCTGCAAGGCGGTGGTGGCGGCAAAGGGGGAGAGGCTCAGATGGCGCACGATGTACGCGATCTCACCCTCTCGAAACAATAAAAAGCCGACATGAATGAAAAAAAACATCAACACCACCTGAAACGGCCTGATCCAGGGATTCTCCCGAATACCGATCGGCGTCACCGCCTTGCACCGGTCATACACGATCACCAGCATGCCATGATACAGACCGAACACAATGAAATTCCATCCCGCGCCATGCCAAAGTCCGATCAGAAAAAAGGTGATCAGCAACCCCTTCTCCACGCCGTATCGCACCCCGCGCGCCCGGAAATGGAAAAAGAGCGGCAGGAAAATGTAATCCTGGATGTAGGAGGAGAGTGAAATGTGCCATCGTTTCCAGAACTCCGCCGGGGAGGCGGCGATGAAAGGATGGTTGAAGTTGGGGGAGAGTTTAAAGCCGATCAGGCGCGCCGAGCCGTGCGCCATGTCGGTATAGGCGGAAAAGTCGGCGTAGACCTGCACGCCAAAGGCCAACACGCCGACCCAGGCCAGGGCAAAGGTGGTCTCTTCCAGGGCGAAGAGTTTGTTGACGATGTAGGCAACGTTATCGGCGATCACCAGCTTCTTGAAGAATCCCCACACCAACAGGAACAGGGCGTCACGGACATCCGTGGCCGAGATGGAACGAGCCTTCTCGATTTGCGGCAGAAAGGTGATCGCCCGTTCGATCGGTCCGGCGACCAGTTGCGGAAAAAAGACCACGAACAGGGCGAATTCGAAAAAATTCTCCCGTGCCTTGAGCCTGCCGGCATAGACATCGATGATGTAGCTCATCGACTGAAAGGTGTAGAACGAAATCCCGACCGGCAGGAAGATGTCCAGCGTGTTGGTGAAACTCGGCAGACCGAGCAGCCGCAACAATTCGGCAACGTTCTCGACAAAAAAGCCGAAATATTTGAAATAGCCTAGAAAGGTCAGATTGCTGACCAGGCTGAACCAAAGCACGAACCGTTTTTTCTCCGGGAAGCGCGCCATGGTCAGACCACAGAGGTAATCCACCACCGTGGAGGCGAAGATGAGACACAAAAACCAGGGATGCACATAACCGTAGAAAAAATAGCTCATCCCCAACAAGAACAGATTCTGCGCGCGTCGTCCCAGCTGCCAATAGACCACCAGCACGAACAGCATGAAGAGCAGAAAATCGAGGCTGTGGAAGATCATCGAAACGCCTCCGCGAGCCGCTCGACGAACCGTTCCGTGTAAAAACGCCGGAACTCGGGCTTGATATGCCCACCATCCAGATACATCTCGAACCTGAAAGCCCGCTCGTCGTTGAAATCGTGCAGTTCCACCCCTTCCCTGGCCAGATGTTCCCGCAGATCCGCCATATAGGCACGCAAGGGCCCACGCTCCCCATGCCGGGTCTCGTCCATGGCCGGTCGCGACTCGATGCGGATCAACACGACACGAGAGGCCACCTCCTTGCCCAGCCGGATCAACTCCGGCAAAAAGGAGTGCTCCAGTCGCGCGGAAAAGAGCAACCGCTCCTCCGCGTCCCCCGACACCCCGCTTTTCCCCTTGAGCACCCGCTGATTCGCCGTCGAAAAGATCCCCTCGGCCAATTGCCGCTTGAAGCGCTCCCTCTGGGCGACCATGGCCGCGGCCTCACTCGAGGTGACCGGTTCCGATCCAGACCAGCGTTTGTGCAGATAGGCCCGGTACTCCGGAGAGGCGGCGAAAAAACCGATCCCGTCGATCAGCCAGAGCCCGGATTGGCGCCAGGTCTCCTGAATCGGATAAAGCCCCAGCAACCCCTCGCGCAGACGTCCGATCCATCCCTTGTGATGGCCCATCACCCGATCGAACAGCGCCTCGTCCCCGACCCGATTGCGGGCGATCTTCTCCTGGCCGGTCACGGAACCGGTCTCGTCGATCGGATCGGTCAACTCGGTGTCGCGAAAATGGATGAACAGCACCTTGGGCCGGACGCCGGAGGGGAGCAACGAGTTTTTCACCCACAGATACCAAAGCGCGCTCATGCTTCCCAGCTCGCCGAGCAGGTAGGCGCGGGTACCCGGTCGCAGGGTGCCGATCCGCTCCGGATCGATGCGCGACAGCAGCGTCGAGGAGCCGACGAAGACGTATTCGGGTTGCAGGGCCTGGAGTTGCCGGAGATGGCGATCGTCGAAGCGGATGGGGTCGCGCTGGGTGCGGATCAGGGCGGGCGGGACGAGGATCACCGCCAGGATGAGCGCCACGGAGAGCCAGCCACCCCAGCGGTCGCGGACGCCCGGGCGCGTCTGACGCGATTCCGGGCTGCGTGCCTTGAGCCAGGAGAACATGATCAAGAAGACCTCGAAGAGTCGATCAACGGGTGAACGACGAAGAACGTCCGCCGACTCACCGGATCAGGGCAGCCAGTTTGGCGCGAATCAGGGGAACGGTCTTGAGATCCACCGCATCGAGAAGCTCGAAGCGAATCCCGAACTCCGCCTCCAGACCCAGAATGATGTTGATGTGTTGCAGGGAGTCCCAGAACGACTCCCCATGAGGCTCCTGCCGTTCGGCCAGACGCGCCACCTCTTCGACGCTCTTGCCCAACACCCCGGAGAGCACCTTGAACATGCGCGCATCGTGTGGAACGTGACTCATGCCATACCTCGTTCGATGTAATCGGGCCAGGAGAGGGTGACCGTGGTCAGGTCGCACGCCCAGCGGCTTGACGACCCGTTCCGGCCCATCTCGGTGAAGCCATGCTCAGGCAAGAATCGCGCCACGGGTTGATTCTTGGCCGTGGGGATGAAATCGGCCTCCATGCGGGTCGCGCCCCGTTGCCGGGACCACGCGAACAGATGGGTCAGGAGGGCCCGTTCCACGGTTCGTCCGATCACCCGACAGCTCATCAGCAGGGTATCGAGTTCGACCATCTCCCCGGCATGGCGGACGATGGCCACCCCCACCAGGCCGTTATCGCCGAATTTATCGGCGACGCGCATGGCGAATACCCCGCACGCCGGATCGGCGAGGAAGCCGCGCAGGGTCTGCTCGTCGTGGCGCCGGGTGGAGAGATTGAACTGATTGGTTTTGTGGATCAGATCCAGCACGCGGGCAAAGGTCATCTCCTCTGCGGGTTGGATGGTCACGCGCATGGCCAGGCCGTGATAAAAGGCCTCGAGGGAGTCGGTTCCGGCGCGCAACTGGTCGCGGCGGGCCTGATCGCGATACATCTCGCCGCGCTTGAGATCCTCGCGGGTCAGGGAGAGCTTGTCGAACACCCCCAGGCGTCGCAACCGTTCGGAATGGAGCATGGGATCGGTGGGCAACTCCGGGGTGAGCACCTCCGGACGCGCGGCACGCATCCAGAGTCGCTCCTGGGGGGAGTCGTCCCAGAAGACCAGGGAATCGACGCCGATGTTCAACTCCCGGGCGATCTCGAGAATGTTCTCCGGCTTGGGTCGCCAGTCGATGCGCATGGCGGCGAACAGTTCCGGACGCAGCACCATCTCCGGGTGATCGCGCAGCACGGCGAAGGCGTCGTCGAAGTTGTTCTTGCTGGCGATGGCCAGCAGTACGCCGCGTCGATGCAGCGCCAGCACGCTCTCCTGGAACTCCCGAAACACCAGGCCCAAACCGGTATGACCCAGGGCGATGCCGGCCATGCCATCCTCGCCGATCACCCCGCCCCACAGGGTGTTGTCCAGGTCCAGGACCAGACATTTGCGCACCCGACCCCACAGCGCATGGCAGAAGGTCGCCTGTTCCCGCGCCAACTCCGGCATCAGACGGGCCGACAGGGGGGCTCGTGCCATGTACCACCATTTGTCGTCCTGGCTGTTGGCATGTCCAACGCGGGCGCACACGCGGTCGTAATCCAGATAATGGACACCGGGGATGGCGCGGACCTCCCGGCTCAGCGCGGCGTTGAGACGGCGGATGGCTTCGGTTTGGGAGTTCTCCACCGCCCCTTCCAGGATGCCCAGGAGCGGATGGGCCGGGAGGGCGAAACCGTGGACGATCACCACGGTGGCGGTCTGCTCGCGAAACCGTCGCAGCGCCATCACCAACTCCTCGACATGCTCGGCGATGAGTCGATCCACCTCCTGGGGGGAGAGGGCGAGAAACCGGGTCGCCAGGGGCGGACAGGCGGCATGCAGGGTGCGCATGATCAGCGCCACGTCGTACCCTCCCCGGACCGTGGCGCTCGCGGGATCGATCAACTCCTGGATCACGTTGTCGAACGGAGCCACCCAGCAGCGCGCCTCGAAGCCGAATCGTGCCGCCTCCACGGTCAGGGTGGGCAGATACGGATTGACCACGAACGAGGAGAGCAGCGCGATCGTGAGGGGGCGTCCACCCCATCCGCCCCCCGCAGCGAGGCGGTTGGCGGCCTGCTGATAGGCGTTGATCGAGCCGTCCTGGTCCAGTTCCGTGAAGATCTCGTGCATCCGTTTCGACTCGCGTGTCCACCAATCCGGAAAAGGAACCGTTCAGGATCCCCAGGGGCCATGCCCCTGCTCTTGCGGTTCCCGGATCCCAGCAACCATGGGAATCCGGAAGCGCCGCCCAAAAACTCCATGCCCTCAGATCTTAACGAATGCCGGCAAAAATGCCAAGCCCACACTTGGAGGCTGTTTGGTGATTCCATTCATGACATCCCCAAACCTGCACGAATCGAAATCAGTCGATTCGCGCTTCTCGAATGGCCGCACCCTTTGGCGGGCCATGAATGGCCCGCCCTCTTGAGTCACGGATGACTCCCAGGGTATAGTCTCGACCATGGACACCCCAAATCCGGCATTCGTGACCATCACCCAACCCACCGTTCCCCCCGCGTCCGCACGACCCGGCGTGCTCGGCCCCCTGGGACCGGCGCAACTCACCTGCCTGCGCTCCTGGCGCAAACTGGGACTGCAACCGCTGTTCGTCCATCTCACGCCCGGCAACGGCACTCCCGGCTGGCCCGGCACGCCCGGTCACCACCTGCCGATCTCCCGCGACGACCTGCGCACACCCGCCGGACAGACCCGATTGCGGGATTTTCTCACCGCCAACCGCTGCGCCGGCCTGACCTGCCTGGGCGAAGGGGATGCCCGTCTCCTGCGCGCCATCGAACCGGAACTCCCCTGCCCCTTGTGGCTCCCCTCCCAGAGGTCGCTGGATTTTCTCGATGCCAAAAGCCGCCAGGCGGAACTGGCCCGCGCGTGCGGTTTCGCCGTGCTGCCCACCTGGCACGCCGACCGCGACCACCCGCCCCTCATTCCCGCCGCAGCCTTCCCGGTCGTGGCCCGCCCGGACGGTTCCGGCAGCGCGGAACCGATGTTCAAGATCAAGATCCTCCACACCCCCGCGGCGTTGACCACCTGGCTGGAGAGCTTTCGGAAAATCGACCGGCCCGTGCTGCTCCAACCCTTCATCGACGGCCCCAACCTGGTGGTCCACGCCGCGACCGACGCCAGCGGCACACCGTTCGCCCTGGCGGCCTTCCTGGTGCGACGCAAATTCGAGGGGGTCACCCTCACCCTCGAACCCGCGCCCCTCGATCCATCCCTGCGTGCCGTCTGTACCGCCTTCTGCCAGGGAGCGGGCCTGCATGGCTGCCTCCATTTCGAACTGCTCCTCGATCCCCACGACACCACCCCCTGGTTTCTGGAGGTGAACGGTCGCCTGGGCGGCACCACCGGCAAGGTGCATGCCCTCGGCTTCGACGAGCCGCGCCTGCTGTTGAGCGCCCACGGGGTGCTGCCCCACTCGCCAACCGCCGGCACGCCGCAAGACGGGGTGGTCTGCAACCGACTGACGCTCACCAAACTGCTGCTCGCCATGGCGCGCCAGGACCCCGACCTGGCGCATGACCCCTCCGGTCTGCCGCGCACCTGGCGCGACCTCCTGACGGGATTTTTGCTGTGGCGCGACGAGATCTTCCGACGCGACGACCCGCGCGTCACCCTCTGGTATCTGCGCGACCGGCTCGCCGACCGCCTCGATCGAAGTCACCGATGAACGCGCCACCCCCCCTGGAGATCCTCCTCACCGTCGATGTGGAGTTCAGCATCCACGGCGCCTTCACCCTGCCGGACGCCACTCCCCTGGGGGAGGAGAACGTTCTGTGCCCGGATGACTCGGGACGCGAACAAGGTCTGGGCAGGCTGCTCGACACCCTGGCCGAACACCATCTGGTGGCCAGTTTCTTCTGCGAAACGCTCCAGTCCACCTGGTTCGGTCCGGAACCGATGGGACGGATCGTCCAACGGATCCAGGCCGCCGGTCATGACGTGCAGCTCCATCTGCACCCCTGCTGGGAGTTCTTCCGCCACCCCGACTGGCGCGAGCGGCTGGGCCGGGAGCGCCCCAACGACAACTGTCACGGACGCACGGTGACCGAACTCACCCGCTGGATCCAGGACGGTCGGGCCCGGTTCCGTCAGTGGGGGATCGAGCCCCCGGTGGCACTGCGCGCCGGTGGATTGCGCGTCGATCGGCAGCTCTATCGGGTGATGGCGGCCATGGGCATGCCTGCGGCCTCGCACATCGGCATCGGCATCTTCATGCCCGAAGAGCCGGAATTGCGGCTGGCCAACGGCCTGCACCGCATCGACGGCGTACTGGAACTGCCGGTGCTCAGCCATCACGCCCGTCTGCCGCGCCTGTCGCGTCCCTGGCGCGCCCTGACCCTGACCGGCACGTCCTGGTGGGAGATGCGCGCTTTGTTGGAACAGGCCCGGCGCGCACGACTCTCCCCGGTGGTGATCCTGATCCACCCACGGGATCTGGCGGGGTCCGATCCCGGCTACCCGGCCCACCGCCTGCATCAGTCCCGCCTGGCGCGTCTCTGCCGACTCATCGGCGCCCACCCCGACCGCTATCGGGCGGTCTCGATCCGCGCCGCGCTCCCCGAGTGGCGCGACCGGCCCGCGCTCCCCGCCCGCACCCTCTCCCCTCCCTGGTGGGCGCAGGTGATCCGCCTCCTCGAGAACGCCTCCCAGCCGTGAACCGCGCGCCGTCTGGCGCGGCTTCACCACATCGCCCACCGGGAACATCAACGGTTGACCCCCATCCAGGATTAATACAAGATAGGAGACCTCGCCAATCACCTCCATCCCCGGTTCTCGAGACGACTCCATGCCCCAGCCCGGACCAGACCTTCCGCCCTCCGCCCCGCACCGCCGCGCGAAGGAGTCCGAAGCGCGACCAGGCACAATCGGCCCGCTCCACCACCCGACGCACGCCCGGACCTCCACCTCAACCGACTCAACGGCGTGAAGGCCGTACCACGATGCGTATCCTGCATCTCCTCGACCACTCCGCGCCACTGCAAAGCGGCTATGTCTCGCGAACCCTGGCCATCCTGCGCCAACAGCAGGCCTTTGGCTGGCAAACCATGCAATTGACGAGTCCCAAACATCCCACCCCGCCCGACTCCCCGCACGAAGAGGTCGATGGGGTGATCTTTCACCGGACCCCAACCCCGACCCACCTGGCCGCGAGAATCCCCCTGCTCGGACACATGGTGATGGTGGCGGCTCTCAAGAAAAGAGCCGTCGAGATCGCCCGCGCCGAAAAACCGGATCTGCTCCACGCCCACTCGCCGCTGCTCAACGGCCTGGCGGCACTCGCCGTGGGACGGGAACTCGGCCTTCCGGTCATCTACGAAATCCGCGCCTTCTGGGAAGATGCCGCCGCCAGCCATGGCACCTCGCACCCCCAGGGGGCCCGCTATCACCTGACCCGCCGGCTCGAAACCCACGTCATGCGCCAGGCCGACGCCATCACCGTCATCTGCGAAGGGCTCCGACGCGACATCATCGCCCGCGGCATCCCGCCGGAAAAAATCACCACCATCCCCAATGCCGTCGAGGTCGAACGCTTCCTCATCCCGACCGATACCCAACGGCTCGATCTCCCGGGACTCGACACCCGCAACCGGGAGATCCTCGGCTACATCGGCTCCTTCTACGCCTACGAGGGACTCGAACTGCTGCTCGAGGCCATGCCGGCCATTCGCGCCAAACGTCCCTCCGTGCTGCTGCTGCTCGTCGGCGGTGGCCCCGAGGAGGCCCGCCTGCGCCAACGTACCCGTGAACTCCAGCTCGACACCCACGTCCACTTCACCGGACGCCTGCCTGCCAGCGTCATCCCCAACTGTCTGGCCATGGTCGATCTGATGCTCTTCCCGCGACTGCCGATGCGCCTGACCCACCTGGTCACCCCGCTCAAACCCCTCGAGGCCATGGCCGCGGGTCGCCTGGTCCTCGCCTCGGATGTGGGTGGTCACCAGGAACTCATCTCCCACCGACAAACCGGCTTTCTCTTTCCCGCCGGCGATTCCACCGCCCTGGCCCATGCCGTCATCGCCCTGCTCGCCGATCGCGCCTCCTGGCCCGCCGTCATCGAACAGGCGCGACGCTTCGCCAACGAAGAGCGCACCTGGCTCGCCAGCGCACGCCGCTATCAACCCCTCTACGAACGGCTGATCTCCCGCGGAACGCCCTCGACCCCTCACCCTCTCCGCACCCAGGACCGATCCGCACCATGAGAGACATCGCGCTCCTGCTGTTCGTCTTCGCGCTGCTGCCGGTCGCCCTGTTCCGACCCTATGTCGGCCTGATGCTCTGGACCTGGTTCAGCTATATGAACCCCCACCGCCTCACCTGGGGCTTTGCCTACAACTTCCGCTTCAACATGATCGTGGCTGCCATCACCATCATCAGCATCCTGGTCAACCGACGCGTCATCCAAGGCAAGATCCCCTGGAGACTCCCCATCATCCTGTTGGCGGTCTTCACCCTCTGGACCTTCATCACCACCCAATTCGCCATTCAGTCCGGTGCCGCGGAAATCCAGTTCGATCGCTTCTTCAAGATCCAGCTCCTGGTCTTCTCGACATTGATCCTGGTCAAAACGCGCCGACAGTTCATGCTGCTCGTCCTGATCATCACGATCTCGATCGGTTTCTACGGCGTCAAGGGCGGAATCTTCACGATTCGTTCCGGCGGACACTTTCGGGTCATGGGCCCCACCGACTCTTTCTTCGTGGACAACAACAGCTTCGCGCTGGCCATGCTCATGACCATTCCAATGATCTATTATTTGACATCTCAAACCAAATCGCTCTATCTGCGCATCATTCTGATCGCCTCCTTTCTCCTCTCCTTCGTTTCCGTACTGGGAAGTTATTCGCGCGGTGGTTTTCTGGGACTCTTGATCTTGAGCATCTCCCTGTTTCTGAAAACCCGGAGCAGGTTCATTCTTCTGGCCTTTTTCATGGCATGCGCCCCCATCATCTATCAGTTCATGCCGCAGCAATGGCATAATAGAATGAATCAAGTAATTGATTCGATCGTGGCAACCCTCGGATCCCAAACCGATACAGACCGAAAGTTGCCAAAACAGGTCAATCTCAACACATCAAGTCAAGGAAACATCAATTTCGAAAAATTGGACGACAGTCAAAAATCAACCGCCATGACCATTCTTCAGTACATGATGCATAGCGACACCGAAATCACCCGCGACAAATCCGTGACCGGTCGCTTCGACGCCTGGAAATTCTCCATTGCGGTCGCCAACGACCGTCCGATCCTGGGAGGGGGATTCAAGGTCTACGATCAGGGCGCCTTTGACCGCTATCTGCCCGGCGTGCAACGCCGCGCGGCACACAGCATCTATTTCGAGGTGTTGGCGGAACAGGGATATGTGGGCTTTTTCATCTGGGCGGCGCTGCACGTCTCGGCCCTGCTCTCCGGACGCAGAATCGCCCGCCTGACGCGGCGGGATCCGGAACTCCTTTGGGCCAGAGAGTTGGCAGGCATGCTACAGGTCAGTCTGATCAGTTATTACACCGCGGGAATCTTCCTGGGCATGGCCTATTTCGACCTGCCGTACCACATCATTGCCCTGCTGGTATTGCTGCAGGTCCATGCGGAGCAGCATCTGGCCAAACGTATCCCCTTGCAGGTCCCAAGGCGGACCTCCGTCTGGGATTTCTCCCGGTTGGCCACGGCTAGCGCTCGACGATGAGTTGACCCGCGCCCTGGTCGATCCGCCAGCGTCCCAGACGCTCGAGGGTCTTGATGCCGAACAGGGGACGCAGGAGCGCGTCGGGATCGATCTTCTCCTCCTTGCTCTTCTTGTCCGCCTCCCCTGGTCCAAGGCCAGGTTTCGCCGCCTTGTCCCCCTTGTCCCCACCATCCTCTGACTTCTCTTTTTTTTCAGGAAGTTCGATGACCGGAACCCCCTTAAGCTCCATATCCCCGATCCGCAGTCTGGTGAGCAGCAGATAGCGGGTATCGTGTTCGCTGCCATCCGCGATGATGGCCTTTCCCTTGCCGATCAGATGCTCCTGACGCAACGAACCGGTGCGCACCAGCCAACGGATCACCTCGGCGGGCAGGGCGAGGTCCGAGGCTCCGGTATCGACCACCGCCTCGAACTCCGGATTGTCGTTGATGCGCAGTTTGACCAGATAGACGCCCGAAGCGGTGCGTTTCAAGGGGACCACGCCGACCCGTCCGGGTGGCGCGGCATGGGTGGTCTGGTCAAACGGGACCACGGTCTCCCGACCCTCGTGGCGGATCACCACGCGACCGCGGGCGATGGATCCGACCACGCCGCCATCGACGGTTTCGCCGACCAGCAGGTACCGTCCGTTGATGATGGCGGATGGGACATACCCCTTGGCCACCTCGCCCTTGGAGGGGACGAGGATCTCGGTGACATGCCAGGGGCCGGGAATTCTGGTGACCACCCTGGGGCTGGCGGCGGCCCGTGCCGGGTTGTCGCCCTCCGGGCCACCCTCCGGGTTCGGCCCAGGCTCCGGCGCGCCGACCGACGGGTCGTGCTCCCCGGTGGCGGGGTCCGTGGTCGGTCGCGGGCGCGGAACCGTGGGATCCTTGAGCGGTTGACACTCCTGACGACGGAACAGCTGGGGATCCCCCTTGCCGTCGGAACACTGCACCATCTCCTCGGCGGCCAACAGCGACCAGGGGGTCGCAAGCAACCCGAGAGCCAGCAAAAACGGGCGTTTCCCGCCCTCGCGCCACACCCTGCTCACGGTGCGGACAGCAGTTGATGAATGGAGAAACCGGCCAGCCAGGCTTCGCGTCCGGTCAGGCCGTAGCGTTGCCCGAGATGATCGACCAGACGCAGCGGATCGCCGCGCAGGTCGGAGGGAAATTCGTTGAGCCAGTCGGTCATGGGTTGCTTGCCGTAACGGTCGAGCACGGCGCTTTTCCAGTTGCCCGGAAAGCCGGCCCGCTCCTTGCCGAACCGCTCCACCCCGGCATCGACGATCTCCATGAGCATGGCACGGGTGACGCGGAACGGTTCCGCCCCCTCGCCGAAGCTGGCGAGCACGTTATCCACCTGGGCCTCGACCGACGAGGCGCACAAACCGGTGGCCGCCTCGAACGACACGCGGGTCTTGACGATCTTCTTGCGGTCCACGCCGCGCAAACGCTGTTCGAGAATGCGCTCGGCATCGATGTCGGCCCGGCGCGGGGTGCCATCGAAACTCCCCTTCTGGGCGATGGTGTGGACCGTGGGGAGATTCTCTTTTTCCGGGAACTCGGACTGGTGATAAAAGTGGCGAATCTCGCCCAGGATCAGGTCGTTGGCATCCAGATAGAAGAGACGCACCCCGATCCAGGCGCGATCCTCGGTGCCACCCATGGCATACAGCGGGGTAAAATCGTAGGTCAGCCGGGTCAGAACGCGGGGAAACTCCCGCTGCACCATCTGGGCATCCTGATTCTCGGCGTACTTGAAAAAGAGCATCCCGTCGCGGATGGTCGCGCGGGCACCCGGAAACCCGTCGCTGGCCGGGGATTGGGACTTTTTCGCGGCAGGCTTGCCCGGCTTCTTGCCGGCTTTCTTTTCGATCTCGCGGGAGATGTCGTCGTAGGGGGCATCGGCCTCCTCGTCGTCGCTCCGGGACGCCGGCTCCTTGGCGCGGGCCGGCTTTTTGGCGGCGGATTTGGGCTGCGGGCAGTCGTTCTGGGTGGGGGCGTGGGTCCAGCCAGGCCCGAGATCCCGCGAGTCGGGACGGTTGAAGTCGTCCTGGAAACCGGCTTCGACAACCCCGACGGGCACGACCAGAAACAGGACGGCCCACGCCAGCAGCACGCGCCGAACCGATGCCCCCAGGCCGATCACGGGCCGGGAATCCGACGCCGCGCCACCCGAAGGATCACATGGCCGCGAGGTAGGCCCGATAGTAATGGAGCACCTTGGCCACATAGTGCTGGGTCTCCTCATAGGGTGGAACGGTGTTGCCGTGTTTCTTGACCGCGCCCGGACCGGCGTTGTAGGCCGCCAGGGAGAGCACCAGATCGTTGTTGAACTGTTCCAGCATCTCGCGCAGATAGCGCACACCGCCGTGAATGTTCTCCACCGGGTCGGTGCGATCCACCACGCCCAGATCCTGGGCCGTGCCGGGCATGAGCTGCATCAACCCGACCGCCCCCTTGGGCGAAACCGCCAGGGGGTTGAAATCCGATTCGGTCTTGATCACCGCCTTGATCAGCGCGGTGTGGATCCGATAACGCTGGGAGGCGTCCTGGATGGTATCGTTCATCGAGCCGCCGCCGGCATGACCGGAATAGGGCATGCCCCCCAGGGTCACCAGGTTGGAACGGGGATTGCGGCTCTCCTGCCGCCCGTCGTAACGGATCACCCGGGAGCCGGGAGCGCTGGAACCGTAAGCGCTGGCCACCGGGTTGCCGGAGAGCAAACCCGTGGCGCGACCGGGCAGCGGCTGGCGTGCCAGGCTCTCTTTCCGGGCCTGGGCCCTCTTTTTCTGGTCGGCCTTGGACTCCTTGGGCGAGGAGATCAACAGGCGGTACTCCGGTCCCAGCGGACGATCGGTCAGGTGGATCACGCCGTTGGGGTCGGTGAAGGAGTAGATGTCGGCGTCTGCCGGCCGGGTCGCGCCGATCCAAAAAAAAGAGGCGGCCAGGCCGATCCGCCATGCGGTCCGCCAGGAGGCGATCGTCGGGCGCGCACGGCGTCGCATCGCCGGGTCTGGTTCGTTTTTCGTGTCGCGCATCGTCACCATCGGTACATGCCCGATTCCAGGAAAGTTGGTTGTCGCATTCGCTCCGCGCTCCCACGGCGTGACCGAGGCGGCTTGCATTGGCCGATTCCAACCCGTGCGGCTCCCCTCTGGTCACTCCCGTGCGGCTCCCCTCTGGTCACTCCCCGGTCAAAAAGCGCACCGCCACCCCATCCTCGCCCGTCCGCCGGACCTCGCAGGGAAAGCGATGCTCCATGGTCCCGCCTCCGGGCAAACTCAGACAGAGCATCCCCTCCTCGCCCACATCCAGACCAAAGGGCAATCCGCGCAGTCGCACGAAGCCCCCCTGGGTGCTCATGTCCCGGATCCTGCCCTCGGTGACGGCGCCATTGACCAGCCGCAGCGTCACCACGACGCGCAGCGGATGACGCGGCACCCGTCTGCGCTCCACGCCTCGTCCGCCACCCTCCGCGCCGGAGACGATCGCACGCAGGATGCTCACCCGCGCGCCGCGCGACCGGGACCGATCACCCGAGCACCTCGCGAATGAAGGCGCGCACCGCCTCGGGATCCGGATCGAGAATCCGACAGCGGGTCGGTCGTTCCAGCAACCCCTCCAGGGGCGGCGGCACCGGGGGATCGAACCCCACGGCGCGATGGACCGCCTCGGCGAACTTGGCCGCGTGGGCGGTGGCCAGACAGATGGCTCCCGGTTCGTTCCTCGCCGCCTCCACCCCCACCGCGGTATGCGGATCGAGCAGCACCCCATGCCGCTCCCAGGTCTCCTGGATGCGGGCCAAGGTCTCCTCCTCGCCCACGCGGCGGGCGGAAAAAATCTCCCCGGCCTGGCGACGCCTGGCCTCGGAAACGGCAAAGACACCCTCGACGCGCAGACGTTCCATCTCCCCACGTACCGCCGCCGGATCCTCGTCGAGCAGGTAATAGAGGTAACGCTCGAAGTTCGAGGAGATCTGAATATCCATGGAGGGGCTGATGGTGGGGTTGACCTCTCCGACCCGATACTCCCCGCTTTCCATGAATCGTACCAGAATGTCGTTGCGGTTGGTGGCCAGAATGAGCCGTTCCACCGGCAACCCCATCCGCAGCGCCATGTAACCGGCGAAGATGTCGCCAAAATTGCCGGTGGGCACCGAAAAGAGCACCTTCTGATGCGGATCTCCGCCGGTCACCCGTCCCCAGGCGTGGAAGAAATACACAATCTGGGCCAAAATGCGCGCCCAGTTGATGGAATTGACCGCGCCGAGGCGATAGGCGTCCTTGAAGGCCAGATCGTTGAACAGCGTCTTGACGATGGTCTGGCCGTCGTCGAAGGAGCCGCGAATGGCGATGTTGTGTACATTGGCATCGAGCACCGAGGTCATCTGCCGTTCCTGGATCGGCGACACCCGGTTGTGGGGATGGAGGATGAAGACATGGATCCCCTCGCGACCGCGCACCCCGTGGATGGCCGCTGAACCGGTATCGCCGGAGGTGGCGCCGAGGATGTTGAGTCGTCCCCCTTCCGCCTTGAGGAGCATCTCGAAGAGATTGCCCAGAAACTGCAACGCCACGTCCTTGAAGGCCAGGGTCGGGCCGTGGAACAGCTCAAGGATCCAGTGGTCGCCGGCGCGGGTGACCGGGGTGATGTCGGGGTGGCTGAAGGTGGCGAAAGAGCGTTCCACCAGCTCCGGCAGACGGTCGGACACCGCCTCGCCGGGGGTCAGAAACGGGGTGATCACCTGGATGGCGAGCTGCTGGAACGACAATCCGGCCCAGGCGCGCAGCTGCTCCGCGCTCACCGTGGGGATCCGTTCCGGCAGCAACAGACCACCATCGGTGGCCAGCCCCATCATCACCGCCTGGGAAAAGGAGATCGGGGCCACGCCCCCCCGGGTGCTGATATAGCGCACGTCGTTTCAACTCCAGAGAATTTTCATGACAGGAGAGCCCCTGCTCCCCGCTCCGTCACCACCGGTCCGGAGCGCCGTATCAGGCCGACCCCAGCAGCGCCAGACCGATCCGGAACTTCGAATGCGGGGCATCCCGGAGGTCGAACCGTTCGCGCAGTCCGCGCGCCAGCGACAGGCCCGCCGCCCGGGCGTCGGCACCGCATTCGATCTCCAGTTCGGCGATCCGGACCCGGCCTTCGCCAGCCCGAATCTCGCCGCGATCCAGACTCACCTCCAACCGCGCCCCTTCGCTTCCGGAAAGCACCGCGAGCCGCCGGTCGATGGTGCAGGTCAGCAGCGGCGCCAACGGCGCCTCGCGTCCCAAAAGGCTCTCCAGCCGCCGACGCACCGGGCCATCGGCCACATCCCGGACTTGGGCCGGCGGCAAGACCTCCGCCCCCTGCCGCCACTCGGGACGTTGCCACACCCCCCCATCCAGCACCCCCTCCCCCTTGATCTCCAGATGGGTGGCCGTGGCGGTGGATCTGAACCGCAGCGCCAGCCGGCGCTTGAGAAGCAACCGGTCCGGATGGTCCAGATAGAGATCGGTGTAGGAGCGATCCAGAAAGTCGCCGCCTCCGACGCGCGCCGACAAATCACGTTCCAGGGCGGAAAACAGGGCCGGATCCGGTACGGTCAGACGGATCTCCTCCTCCAGAGCGGCGGAGTCGGCAGCGTCGGGCCACGGAGCCCTGTTCATCGCGGTGCCCAGCCGCGCGCCGGTCCGAATGCCCAGCCGCGCGCCGGTCCGAATGCCCAGCCGCGCGCCGGTCCGAATGCCCAG
>NZ_JBZVFG010000023.1:0-11181 GCF_058402785.1 Candidatus Magnetaquiglobus sp. | reverse complement strand
CCGCGCGCCGGTCCCGGAACGCACACCCTCAACCGCGCGCCTGATATCCCTGCGCCTGCCACTGCAACATGCCGCCCGCGACGTTGTAGACGGTTTCGCAGCCGGCCTTCTTCAGCACCACCGCACCTCCCAGGGAGCGGGCGCCGCTGCGACAGACCACCGCCACCTCCCGGCCCTGGGCCAGCTGGCGCAACGCCTCGATCCGCCTCGACAGCTCTCCCAGCGGCTCGTTGCGCGCGCCGGGAATGTGACCGGAGTTGAACTCCATGGGCGTGCGCACGTCGATCAACAACGGCGCGGGTTTGTTCCCGAGCCGTTTGGCCAGCTCATGCACCGAGATCGAACGCACACCGTAAATCCGCGCCATGACCGGATTCTTCAACGCCAGCACCAGAAACAGCAGCGTCAGCAGAACCGTCAGACCATTCTGTTGCATCCACTCCATGCTCTCCCTCCCCCACGAACCACACGCACTCCGGACAGCGAAACCGTCTCACTCCCGACCCGTGCCGACCGTCTCCTCCTCGAACTCCCCGGCCAGCGCCGCCGCCTGGGCCAAAGCCGCGGCAGCCGCCGTGGCGCCACCGCGTGAGTCGCAAAAAATGCTGCGTGTCAGGGCGACGAGATCCAACACCTTGCAATCGCCCACCCGATAGAACACCTGATTGGCCTCGCGGCGCGAATCGAGGATGTTCTTGTCGCGCATGATGGTCAAATGCTGCGAAACATTGGATTGCGTCGTCCCCACGGCATCGACCAGCTCCTGCACGCTCAACTCGCGATCCCGCAGCGCCACGATCACCTTCAAACGCAACGGATGGGCCAATGCCTTCATGCAGCGAGCCACTTTTTCAATGTTGCCTTCATCAATCTCGCATGCCATGATTTTTATGTTCACTCCCTGAAAAATTTCTGCTCCTGACCGTTTCCACCCATGAAACCTTTCCAATGTTCATGAGATTCCGCTAAAAATAGGATCTTTTCCGCACTGCGTCAACACTCATCGCCGCGCCAACCGACTGGATTCCGCCATGAACGCCGAAACACCTCCCGATGACCTCACGTCCGAACGGGTCCGACTGTGGTTGACCGCCCATCCGGAGTTTCTCGACACCCATCCGGAGCTGCTCCCGAGCGTCTCCGGGGGCTCGGGCAAGGTGGTCACGCTCGAAACCGGACAACTCAACGTCCTGCGCCAGAAGAACGAAGAGTTGTCGCTCAAGCTCGATGCCATGCTGGAGCAGATCCGTCGCAACGAACGGATTCATGCCAGCTTTCATCGCATTCAAATGCGCCTCGTCACCGCCCCCAACCCGCGCGAACTGCTGCTGATCGCCACCGGCGATCCGGAGCGGCTCTTCGACATCCACCGCGCCACCATCGCCATCTCCAACCGTCACCCCGGACTCTGGAGCCTGTGCGCGCCGCTGCAAGCCGATCCCGATCTCGACCAGCGGCTCTTTCTGGTCGATCACAAACAGCTGGCCGACATCCTGCGCGATGCGCCCCGTCCGCTGATCCGCGTGGGCCAGGAGGGGCTCAACCGTGAAATCTTCTTTGGTCCAGCCTCCACGCAGGTCCGTTCCGAAGCCCTGATCCCGCTCTTCACCCATCTCGAAAGCGGTCCGGAAGGACTGATCGGCGCCCTGAACCTGGGCGGGGCCACGCCAAACCGTTTCCTGCCGAGCGATGCCACCGATCTGTTGCGGGATCTGGCGGACATTCTCGGTCTGTGCCTCGCCCGGCTGGCAAACCCGGAAGGGAGTTAAACCGCTCCTTTCGGGTCATGGGCTCCGCGGTCCCGCAGACGATACCAGACCCCTCCGAGCCATTCGTGCAGCTCGGTTGACAGCAGGGCGAGCGCATCGGCGTTGGGGACCATGGACCACAGGGTGGCCGCGTTCCAGGAGAGGCTCCGATCGATTTTCGGTCGGAACTGAATCGGCGCCGGAGTCACCCGGATCGCACCCCCGCTCGCCCGCTCGAAAGCCTCGAGCGCACGCGGCATGTCGCGGTTGTGCACCACGAGGAGGATCCGCGTCATCCCTCGCTCTTTCAGGATCGCGGTGGCCTCGATGGCATTCTCCCTGGTATCGCGGCTCTTTTCGTCCAGCCAGGCCACCGGGACATGGAACTCCTGTTCGAGCACATCGCGCATGATGGCCGCTTCCGAGCGGCTCTCCCCATACGGACATCCACCGGCCAACAACAGCGGCAGACCGGTCAAACGATGCAGACGCGCCGCATACCGAACACGCGCCAATCCACCCAGGGTCACGGTATCCTCGCCATCGTACTCCGGAGCCCTGGGCGTGCGTCCGGTACCCAACACCACGATCGCCTCGGCATCGCTCCTCTGGATCGACTCGCGGGTCAGTGCCGTCTCCCGAGGGGGATGGCGACTTCCGACGATCCGATCCGCGACGATCGGCAGCATGGCGAGCCAGGCAAACGATCCCAGCACGACCACGGCCCAACCCGCCCGCCGCACCCGGATCTCCGCCGCCAGACGGGCGGGACGATGCAGCAGCCACCACACCACGCACAATCCGGTCAGGAACACGCCGGGTGGCAGCACGAGCTGCTCGAGGAAACGATTGACGATCGGGCCCATGGTGGCATCACACGGCCCGGGACCGGGGATGGGCCTGGTCGTAGACCCGGCTCAACGCCTGGAAATCCAAATGGGCATAACGTTGGGTGGTGGCCAGGGAGGCATGGCCAAGCAACTCCTGGATGGCGCGCAGATCGGCGCCGGCCTGCAACAGATGGGTGGCGAAGGCGTGGCGCAGGGCATGAGGGGTGATCTTCTCCGGCAGGCCGAGGCGACGGCGCAACCCTTGCAACAACCGTTGGATCTGACGCGGATTCAAACGCCTGTCATCGCCGGTCTCGTTCACCCCGATGAACAACGGATCATGGGCGCCGCGCCCGAACGGGCACTCCTGGTCCCGCTCGCGCAAATAGCGCCGCAACGCCTGGACCGACGGCATGGTCAGCGGAGCGATGCGCTCCTTGCCACCCTTGCCCATCACCCGCGCCTGAGCAAAGTCGAGTTCCACATCCTGACGGTTGAGGCCGCACACCTCGCCAACGCGCAACCCCGAGCCGTAAAGCAGCTCCAGGATGGCGCGATCCCTGGCTTCGGCCCAGGCGGGCATCTCCCGGTTGGAGAGCGGCGTGTTGTCCAGCGGCGCATCCAGCAGACGGGCGGTCTCCTCCTCGGTGGGCGCGCGCGGCAGACGGATCCCCAGCTTCGGCGCGGCGATCAGCGCCGCCGGATTTTGCGTGAGCACTCCGGTACTCTCCAGAAATCGGAACCAGGCGCGCACCGAGGCCAGACGCCGCTGCAAGGTGGCCTTGGCAAGCCCCTCCTTGCGCTCGTGGGCCAGAAAGGCGCGCAATTCGACGGGACGAACGGTCGGCAGCGTGGCCATGTTCAACGGTTGACCGGTGTGTCGCTCCCAGAATGCGGCAAAACGGGTCAAATCCCCCAGATAGGCGGCGGTGGTGTGGTCGGAGTAGCGCCTCTCGGCGCTCAAATGACGCTGGAACGGTGCAAAAAGCGGATCCGGAGTCGGTACGGTGGAACTGGGCATGGGTCACTCGATCGGTTGCGGACGTGGCTTGAAGTGATTCTCCTGGTCACGGTATAAAGCATCGACCATGCCAAGCATGTGAACACCCCACGCTCCCCGATACCCACACCAGCACGGATCCACGACCATGCGCGAGATCATCCTCGGACTCTGGGACGGCCACGACGCCGGCGCCGCGCTGCTCGTCGATGGTCGCCTCGCCTGCGCCATCAACGAGGAACGACTGACGCGCCGCAAGCTGGAGATCGCCTTTCCGCGCCTGGCCATCGCCGCCTGTCTCAACCAGGCCGCCATCCGCGCCGACCGGATCGATCGCATCGCCGCCTGCACCACGGATCCGGCCAAAACCCTCTCCCGCCTCCTGCCGGCCACCAAGGAGCGCTATTACCAGCTGCGCCGCCACCTCCTCCCCCCCTCTCCCCTGGATCCCTGGACGCAAAACGCCAAACGGGTCGTCACCCGCTGGCCCGGCAACACCGTCACCCGCCGGCTGTCGGAGTTGGCGTTGCAACCTGAACTGCGCCGCCTGGGCATCCAGGCTCCCGTCACCTGGCACGACCATCATCGGTGTCACGCGGCCACGGCGGCCTTTGGCCTCGGACTGGACGACACCCTGGTGGCGACCCTGGACGGGGTGGGCGATGGCCGCTCCGGTTCGCTGTACCGCTTCCGGAATGGCCGGCTCGAACCGCTGGCCTCGGTGGCGGCGCGCGATTCATTGGGGAGCTTCTTCGAGTGCGTCACCCGCCTGATGCATCTGCGCGAACTCGAGGACGAGGGCAAGGTGATGGCCCTGGCCGATCACGCCCCGGAGATCGATCCGGACGACAACCCGTTGCTGGAACTCTTCGCCATCGACGGACTCCGGATCCGCGCCACCGTGGGGAATCTCGAACGAAGCGTGCGACGGGTCCACTGGCGTCATCCGAACGAAACCCTGGCGGCCATGGCCCAGCAGGCCTTGGAGAGCTGGGTCTTGACCTGGATCGGCCACGCCCTGGCCGCGACCGGCCTGAACCGGGTGGCCCTGGCAGGCGGAATCTTCGCCAACGTGCGGCTGAATGGGATGATCCGACGGCTGCCGGAGGTGGAGCGTTGTTACGTCTTCCCGCACATGGGGGATGGGGGACTGGCGGCTGGGGCGGCCTGCCTGTCGGCCACCCAGGTGACCATGCCCCTGCTGGAGCATCCGTTTCTCGGACCCGAGGCCAGCGCGAAGGAGATCGAAGCGGCCCTGCGCCGGAGCGGTCTGCCCCATCGCCACCACGCCGATCCGGTGCCGGAAGCGGCGCGCCTGTTGACCGATGGACGGATCCTCGGCTGGCATCAGGGCCGCATGGAGTACGGACCGCGCGCCCTGGGAGGACGCAGCGTGCTGGCCCGACCCGACCTGCCCGGCCTGCGGGAGCGGCTCAACCGCCGTCTGAAACGACGCGCCTGGTATCAACCGTTCTGTCCGGCGATGCTCGACGGCGAGGCGGAACGGCTTCTGGAGGACCATCGGGGGGCTCCGGATCGCGGCATGACCAGCCTCTACCGGCTGCGTCCGGCCTTTCGCGGGCTTCTGGCCGAGGTGAGCGGCGCGGCGGGGAGCTGCCGTCCGCAAATGGTGGCAGAGGGGGATCCGGGCCGGTACGCGCGGTTGCTTGTCGCCATGCGCGCGGCGACCGGACTCGGGGTGGTGCTCGACACCAGCTTCAATCCCCATGGCCAACCTCTGGTCAACACCCCCGAGGAGGCGCTTCGGGCCTTTGTCGCCATGGGCCTCGACCATCTGGTGATCGGCGACTGGATCGTGGATCGGGCGTGACCCGCCGCCACCGTCAACTCAACACCCACACCCCGTGCCGTTCGATCTCGTCGTGCATGGCATCCGGGGCCAGATCGAGTTCGCCGGGCCAGGTAACCTATCCATCCGTGACGCGCATCTGCTTGAAAAATTCCGGATCCCGCAGCACGGCAAACACGCCTGTCAAGTGGGATGGCAACATCCGCACCGTCCCGATACACCGTCCGCAAAGATGACGAAGCATTCAAGATGATCCACGCGTCGGGCATCCACGACATTCCAGGCATACATACCCGCTCGCTCCCTGAGTCAGCGCAATGGTTTCGATGGCCAAGGGGTTCTGCTGTTCACGGCACAACGCCCAATTGGCCAACAAGGCCTTCTGGTGCAATTCCGCCCAATCCAGCACCCAACTCCCTGGCACGACGTGGCAAATCTCCCTGAATGATCTCCAGCGCCTGAATGGCAACGATGGCCTTATGCTCTCCACAGGTCGCATGAAAATGCGCTGGCGCAGATCATCGAAGACCATGCGAAATCACAATACCGAAACTACTGATTGTCGGCCTCTTCACCCACCGCGTCGGGCTGCTTCTTGATCCACGGGACCGAACCGCTCCCAGATCCGTTCGAGGGATTCGAAATCCTCGCGCCGCAACCGCGCCGGATCGATCTGGAACCCGAAGGTGCGATCGAGCATGGCGATCAGCGCCACGATGGCCAGGGAGTCGAGCAATCCACCCGACACCAGCCGCGACCAGTCCGCCGCCTCGATCATGGGCTGGATCGAACGGACCTTCAGGCGCATCAACGCCAGGAAGTGCTCCCTGGAGCCGTCCCAGACCTGCTCCTCCGGAGCCGGATCGTTGGGCGACAGATCCAGATGACCGAACCGATCGGTCAGAAGTTTCAGAACCACCCCCTCGTGGGCCGGATCCAGATGGGCCTTGTCGCACAGCAGGGCCGGATCCAGATAGCCGTCCGCGCCCAGAAGCGGGGTGCAAAGATCCAGACAATGGATCACCAACTCCCCGCAGAGGGCACGCATGGCCGTATAGAACGCTCCCTGCCAGCGGTAGCGTTCCTCCGGCGTGCCGCGAACCGGCCAGGTGAGATCGCCGTTGTCGATGTTCTCCGGATGGGTGGGGATGCCGGTCAAATAGGCCAGCCGTCCGGGCCAGAGCCGCTTGAGCAGACCGAAAAAGGCCCGATACTCGCCCACCGCGCGCGCGATGCGCGCCGGTGGATCCGCATCGACCGGAAAGATCGATCGGCACTCCGGCTCGCCGCAAGAGACGATCAGCACATCGGTCGGCTGAAGCCGTTCGACCAGAGCGGCGAAGAAGGGCAGGCTCTGTCGCCAGTTCTCGGACCACAGCAATCCCACCCAGTGCCCCTGGATGCGCCGGTAGCGGTTGTGATGGCTGGTCGGGCCGCTCCAGAAGAGCCGCACATGGCTGTCGCCGACCAGATGGACCGTGGTGTTGAGGGCGGTTTCAAAACGGCGCAGATTCTCCAGGCGGGCCATCTTGCCGCTGGAGGTCTTCTTCAACCAGTTGCGCGGCACGCAATCGACCTCGGAGCGGATGTCGAACAAAGCGTCGAGCCTCTGACGCAGCAGCGCGCAGTGCTGACGGCGCATCCCGGGGGTCAACTCCTCCGCCGGTTCGAAGAGCACCAGCACCTGTTCGGAGTCCAATCCCGGATCCTGCCGTCCCACCGCCACCACCCGACCGGGATGGACAATGCCACTCCCCTCGGCGGCGGCCTCCACGTCGGCGGGATGGATGTTCTTGCCGTTGTGGATGATCAACTCCTTGATCCGCCCGGTGACATACAGCCGGCCCTCCCGCCAGAAACCCAGATCGCCGGAGGGAAACCAGCCGTCGTCGCGGGGAGGCGGTTGCCCGTGATGGGACGACACCGCGCACGGGCCGGACAGGAGGATCTCGCCCACATCCTCCGCGTCCGAGCGGCAATCGATGCGCACCCCCACCCCCGCAACCGGCACGCCGCAGTCGAACAGCGCGGCGCCCCCCGGCGGGATGGCCTCCGGCGGATCACCCGCCCGCCCCTCCCCAAGCACCACCACCTGACGCCGCGCCAGGGCCATGCGATCCACGATCAACAGGCCGGGCGGCTCACCCAGAGGGGTCAGCGTGGCGGCAAAGACGTTCTCGGCCAGGGCGTAGCAGACCGCCAACTGTCCGCCATCCACGCCGAAAGCCGCCTGGAATCGTGCGAAGGCGCCTGTCGAGACCGGTTCCGAGCAGTTGATGAAGGCGCGCACGGTGCGCAAATCATGGGTGCCGCCTACCCGCGCCAGCCACGAAAAGGCGAAATTGGGCAGCCAACAGAGGGTGGCGCGGGAGCGTTCGATCACCCCCAGCAGCCAAGCCGGATTGGCGGCCCATTCGAAGGTATCCAGCAGATGGAGCGGGGTTTGGGTGAGCAGGGCCGGCAGGAACACCCCGGCCAGTCCCATGTCGTGGTAAAGCGGAAGCCAGCTGACGATGCGATCCGAAGCCGGATCAAGCCGCAACGCGTCGGCATGCGCCGCCACCTGCCGGTCGAGCATGGCCGGCGTGATCGCCACCGCTTTCTGCAACCCGGTGGTGCCGGAGCTGCACTGCAGGAAAAGCGGTCGCTGGACATCCGGCACGACCGGCGGAAAAACCGGTGGCGCCAGGGCATGTTCCGGATCCTCGGGCGTCAAAAGCTCCGCGCACACCGCCCGGTCGAGGGACTCCCCGACGAACAGACAGGCACCAAAGCGGGCCCGGTAGTTGGCGAGCTTGACGGCGTAATCCTCGGAGCTGATCTTGCGGCTCGGGTGGGAGAGAAAGGTGGGCAGCCGACCGGCCAGCATCGCCCCGAACCAGGCCGCAAGCATGGAGAGGGTCATGCGTCCGAAAATCGCCACCACCCCCTCGGGACGGGCCGCGATGCGTCCGGCCCACCGCCGGGTCTCCTCCCCGAAACGGGCCACCGTCACCACCTCCACCGGCCCATCCGCGGAGGTGTGCAACCAGAACAGCGGCGCGTCGTTGCCGTCGGAGGTGGGGAAGAGACGTTCCCCGTCCCGCCGGTCCACGCCCGACAGCCGCTCGAGAAAGGCTTGAATCATGGGGATCACCGTTTGCCATGAAACGCCCGTCAGGGCAGTACACGGATAGGGGGCGAAGGGATGCTCCCCTCCTCCCGCAAGTTACCATGGAACGCCCGTCAGGGCGGTCCATGGATGGGAGGCGAGGGAATCATCCCCTTCTCCCGCAAGTTGACGAACATTCCTGGGCATACCCTCATCCGAGGTGGCTCGCATCTTGCTTTTCCTGACCCTCAATCGCCTCTCAATCCAGCCAAATCGGAAAAAATGGCCATGCAACGTTTGCCGAACCCGTCCTCCTTGCTGCCCAACGGCGTTTTCCCGCAACTTCTGTTCCACATTCAGGAGCCGGAGTGCAACGGCTATGACTTCCACTACCATGTCCAGGAGCATGCGGAATTCCTGATCGGCAGGGCCGCGATCCATCTCCATCCGTTCCAGGGCATCCGTATTCTGTTGCAAGACCAGGGGGTTTCGTTGCAACATGCCAGGATATTCCCGCACGCCAAGGGATTCTGGATGATCGAGGATCTGGGCAGCTCCAATGGCACCTTCCTGCGTCCGCCGGAGCCGCGTCACGCCACCTGGCACCGACTGGAAGAACCCGCCCCCCTGTCCGAATCGACAGCCATTCGCGTTGGACAAACCCTGCTCACCGTGCGGTATCTGGACGCCGAAGGCCGGCTGCATCCGCGCGCCTCCCGGCACATGGGCCAGATGGGCGATCACTCCCGCACGCCTCACCCGCGAAATCCCCACAAGGACGTTGCACGCTAACCTCGCGTCACCAGGCACCGCATGAGCACCACGCTACGCGCCAGATTGATCTTGTACCGGGATGGGGAACTGGTCGAGGAGTTCCCGGTCGGCAAGGAGCCGATCCGGGTCGGACGGGCCAAGGACAACGACATCCGCGTGCCCAACGCGGCGGTATCGCGCCATCATATGCGCATCTCCAGGGCCAACGGCGAAAAATACTACCTGCGCGACCTGGCCAGCAAGAACGGCACCTATCTCAACGACGAACGCATCCAGGAAGAGCGCCTGAAAAACGGCGATCGCATCGACATGGGGCGTTTTTCGCTCGTTTTCACCTTGACGCCCAAAGCGGGCCATACCACCAAAACGCGCCATTAGACCGGCGCGCGACGCGCCCCGGCTTCCACCCCTGACGGCCAGTGCCGGGCAACGACGCGGCGCTACAGCTTCCAACCCTGACGGCTGCGGTGGCGCAACCAGTGGTCGGCCAAGGTCAGGGCCATCATCGCCTCGGCCACCGGCACGGCGCGAATCCCCACGCACGGGTCATGACGCCCCTCGGTGATCACCTGACGCGGATTGCCATGCACATCCACGGTGCGCTTGGGAATGCGGATCGAGGAGGTGGGCTTGAGGGCCAATCGGGCCACGATCTCCTGGCCGGTGGAGAGTCCACCCAGAATGCCGCCCGCGTGGTTGCTGACAAAGGTGACCTCGCCATCCGGCGCGGGGAGCATCTCGTCGGCGAGCATGGAGCCGCGACCACGCGCCATCTCCATCCCATCGCCGATCTCCACCCCCTTGACCGCGTTGATGCTCATCAACGCCTTGGCCAGATCGGCATCCAACCGGTCAAACACCGGTTCGCCCCACCCCACGCCCACCCCGGAGGCGACCACCTCGACGGTCGCGCCCACCGAATCCCCGGCAGCGCGCACCGCGTCGATCAGCAGCTCGAAACGACTCACCGCCGCCGCATCCGGCGAGAAAAAGGGGTTGCGTCCCACCTCTTCCCAATCCCATTGATTGCGGTCGATCCGCTCCGGACCCATGGCGATCAACGCGCCACGAATCTCCAACCCGACGGTGGCCAACAGCTTGCGGGCGATCGCCCCGCCCGCGACCCGCAAGGCGGTCTCCCGCGCCGAGGCCCGTCCGCCGCCACGGTAATCGCGGATGCCATACTTGCGCCAGTAGACATAATCGGCGTGTCCAGGACGGAACAGATCCTGGATCTCGGAGTAATCGCGGGAACGTTGATCGGTATTTTCGATCATCAGACCGATGGGCGTGCCGGTGGTCACCCCCTGGAACACCCCGGAAAGAATGCGTACCTGGTCCGGTTCGCGTCTGCCGGTGGTGAAACGGCTCGTGCCCGGACGACGACGATCCAGATCCCGTTGCAGATCGCTCTCCACGAGGGGCAAACCCGCCGGACACCCCTCCACCACCCCGCCCAGGGCCGGACCATGGCTCTCGCCAAAGGTGGTCAAGCGAAACAGGATACCAATGCCATTGCCGGACATGCCGATTCCCGATGGTTGGATGTGACGGTGGAGCGGTCGGCGGTCGGAGAACCGAAGCGTGAGCCGCGCGGTCCGGGGGGATGGTCAGCCCTCCTCGTGATCGACTGCCTTCATGCCCACCACATGATACCCGGCATCCACATGCAACACCTCGCCCGTCACCCCGCTGCTCATCCCGGACAACAGATACAACGCCGACTCCCCCACCTCCTCGATGGTGACGTTGCGGCGCATGGGGGCGTTGTCGCGGTTCCAGTTGAGGATGTGCTTGAAATCGCCGATCCCCGCCGCGGCCAGGGTGCGGATCGGACCCGCGGAGATGGCATTCACCCGGATGTTCTTGGGTCCAAAATCCACCGCCAGATAACGCACGCTCGCTTCCAAGGCCGCCTTGGCCACGCC
>NZ_JBZVFG010000022.1:15323-62542 GCF_058402785.1 Candidatus Magnetaquiglobus sp. | reverse complement strand
TCCCGAAGGGAGGGCCATGGTAAAGGGGGGTGAGGGGGTTCTCCCCCCATCATGCAAGTTACCGTGGAACTCCCGAAGGGAGGGCCATGGTAAAGGGGGGTGAGGGGGTTCTCCCCCCATCATGCAAGTTACCGTGGAACTCCCGAAGGGAGGGCCATGGTAAAGGGGGGTGAGGGGGTTCTCCCCCCATCATGCAAGTTACCGTGGAACTCCCGAAGGGAGGGCCATGGTAAAGGGGGGTGAGGGGGTTCTCCCCCCATCATGCAAGTTACAGCAGCCCTTCGATCTTCTCCAGCAGCAGCCTCGGCTCCACCGGTTTGTCGAGAAACGCCTCCACGGGCATGAAATCCGGGCTGATGTCGTGATCCGAGAAGCCGAACGACAGATTGCTGCGTTGATTGACCGCCGAGAGGATCAATACCGGAATGCGTCCCAACTCCCCATCCTGATTGAGCAGGCGCGCGGCCTTGAAGCCGGCCTGGGCATCCTCGGGCAGCATGATGTCCAGGATGATCAGATCCGGGCGTAAAAGTCGCACCTCCTCCAGCAAGCGGTCCGTGTCCCCCTTCACCGACACTTGATATCCCTGGCTCTCCAGAATCATCGAGAGGTTGTCGGTGATGTCCTGGTCGTCGTCGATCAACAGAATCTTGGCCATCTTCATCTCCTGAAAAATTGGATCGCCCGCAAGGGGCGTTTCATGTCGGCAAAGTTACGATAAATCTGGATCCAACACCCAGTTCGCTTTTCACCCGGATCTGCCCGCCGTGCAGACGCACGATTTCGCGCACCAGCGCCAATCCCATGCCGCTGCTGTTGGGATTGAAACGCACCGCGTTGTTGGAACGGAAATGCTCCTCGAAAATCTTCTCCAGATGTTCAGCCGGGATGCCGATGCCGTGGTCGCGAATCTGGAGTACCATCTGCCCTTCGTGTCGCTCCAGGGTCACCTCCACCGCGCCCTCCGGATGGGAGTAGCTGATGGCATTGCGCAACAGATTCGAGAGCATGGTGCTTAGATGCTCCCTGGATGCCTGAAGCGGACACGGGGCCATGTCGAACGAGGCCAGAATCCGCACGCCGCGCGGTTGGCCGATCAACCGGGCATCGTCGATCTCCTTGGCCAGGATGGGAGTCAGATCGGTTTCGCTCAACCCCACATTGGCCGGAGTGGCGGTGCGCAGGTTGCTTAAATGGATGATGTCGGAGATTTTCTCCATCAACAGATCGCACCGTTCGCCGATCCGGTCGATCACCTGTCTGGCCTTGTCCGGCAGGGGGCCGCAGTAGCCGTCGCGCAGGGTGTAGACATAGCTTTTGATGGCCGCGAACGGCGCTTTGAGTTCGTGGGTGGCGCGCAGGGTGATCTGCGATTTCTCCCGGTCCAACCGCTGCAACTGCTGCAAGGCCGACTCCAACTGGCGCTCGCGCAACAACAGGATGGCGGTGATGCCGCCCACCAGATACCAGCAGATCAGAAACGCGATGACAATGCCGAGGATGTAGCTGGAGGTGATCACCAGGCTGGAGGTGACATCGATCATCTTGCGTGAGGCATCGAAGATCGACACCACCGGGATGGCACCCAGGTGTTCCAGGATGATGGGTAAACTGGCAAAAAAAATGCCCACCCAGGTCATGATGAAGCTGTAGGGGCGGGAGAAAAACAGGGTCAACAGGATGATGTGGGGTAAAAACAGAATCAGGATCGGGGTTTCGATGCCGCCCAGGCCATAGGTCAGAAGCGACAGATTGGCGTAATCGCTCAATACCTGAAGACTCAAGAAACGGCAGAGCCGGGTTTTGGCATGCGGATCGGCTTCCAGGTGCCGGGCCATGCGGGTATACAGGTGGTTGCTGGCCGCCAGCAGCAGGCCGACGGTCAAAAAGAAACGGAAATCGACCATCAACAACGGTGGATCCCGCAACGGTGGCAGCAGAGCCCAGAGGGCGCCCACAAAACAGAGCGCCGTGGCGTTCCAGCGGGTGCGGATGAACCACCAGCTGCGTTCCGACATCTCCGTGGTGCGCAATCCCTTCTCGCAGACGCGGGCATGCCAGCTCTGGCGGGGCGTGTCGATCGAGGAGGGGGAAGCAGCCATGCGCGATCACCCCAGCGTTACGCGACTACCGGGTTTGGCACCCTGTGCCGGGCGCCGGAACGCGATCCGGCGAGGCCGGATTCGGGTTGCGCCTTCATGACTGCGAGTATAGGCCATTTCCAGCTCCGCGTCATTTCAAAAGGGCCGCGCGGCCCGAAGGAAAGGGGCGAATCCCGGCGATCAGGGCGGTGACGATCCCCTGCAAGGCGAAAACCAGTTCCGGCAGACAGGTCCGCATCTCCGGGGTCATGTCGCGACCCGGCGACAGGTCGAACGGTTGCACTCCGAACACCGCGATCGGCTGATCAAAACCGAGGGCTTCGGCGATCTCGAGCGCCTCGGCGATCCCCAGTCCGTGGGTCGAGACCGAATCCCAGGTCAGAGGCATCCGTGGGCGGCGCGGATGGAACAGTCGCCAGGAACCGGGTTCAAGACGCATGTCCGCGCAATCGACCAGCAGAATCGCCTGGTCAAGCTCCAGCAGTTCGCCGGCCAGACTCAAGGCGTCGGCATCCTCCCACAAAAGCGGCGTCAGGGCTGGGGATGCGTGCAATCCGGCCAGCCGTTCGACCAGTTCCAGACCGATGGCGTCATCCCCTCCGGCGCGGCTTCCCACCCCGATCAGGGTCAGCGGCAGGGGCTCGCGTTCATCCATGTCAATCCAGAAACTCGACATCCAGCATGTGTACCGAACAGGAGATGCACGGATCATACGCGCGCAGCAACATCTCCATGTGCAGGGTCAGCTCCTCTTTGGACATCTCCGGCAGCATGCGCGGTACGAAGGCCTTCATGTCCTGTTCGATGTTGTTGATGTTCTGACTGGTCGGGATGATGGCGTTGGCCTCGCAACAGCGGCCATCGGCATCGAAGGCGTATTCGTGGAAGAGGATTCCGCGCGGCACCTCGACCGCGCCGGCGCCTCGACCGGCCTGCGGGATGTGGGTGATCGGCTCCTCCTTCAGGCCGCCGTTCAAGGCGCGCTCGATCATCGCCAGGCTGTCGTGGGCGCAGTGGATGATCTCCACCACCTGGGCGACATTGTTCATGTAGGGGTTGAAACAGGGAGTCCTCAATCCCAGGGTTTCGGCCACGCCTTGGGCCGCGGGGTGGAGCTGGTCGAAGTTGTTGTTGACCCGTGCCAGCGCGCCGACCGCGTAGGCGTCGCGATGCCAGCGCGACCACTTGGTGGTGGAGTGGGCTACGGTGAACTCGTTGGTCACCGAGCGGTACTTGGCCACCGGCACGCTGGTTCGGGTTTCCGAGCCGAACACCTCGCCATCGTACAGGGCGTATTCGTCCGGATGTTTGAGCGACACGAATTCGGTCTCCCGTTCGTACTCCGGGATCTTTAACGAGCGTACCACGGCGATGGTCTGCTCCAGATCCGGCAGGGCGGCGAGCAGTCGGACGCGGATCGCCTCCAACCGCTCCGGATCTGGCAGTTTGCGCCATCCTTTCAAGGTGTTGCTCATCGGATGGAGGGTGCGTCCGCCCATCACCTCGGTGTAGTCGTTGGCCAGTTTTTTCAGGCGCAACGCGCGGCGTACCACCTCGGGATGACTCTTGGCCAAAGGCAGGACGCTCGGTGCGCCGACAAAATCCGGCACCGCGAGAAAATAGACGTGCAGCACATGACTTTGCAAAAATTGCGACTGGTTGAGCATTTTCCGCAGCAGCACGGTCTGCGGGGAGACCTCGATCCCCTGGGCGGTTTCGACCGCCTTGGTGGCCGCGAGTTGATGACCAACGCAGCAGATGCCGCAGATGCGCCCCACGATCCAGGGGATCTCTTGCGGCAGCATGCCCCGGGTGAAACTCTCGAAGAAGCGGTTGGCCTCGACGATGCAGAGCTTGACCTCCTCCACCACCCCGTCGCGGGTGTTGATGCGGATGTTGCCGTGTCCCTCGACGCGGGTTACATGGTGCACGTCGATGCGGTAGGTCTTGGTATCAGGGTTCATGCGAGCACCTCACGAGTCGTCCCGGCGGTTCCGCGCTTAAAAAAAGGCGATAACGGTTGGCGATTTGCGCGTCGGTCAGGCCCAGGCGGTGCAACAGCGCCCGATGCGCCTCCAGATTGGCGTGGGGCACCAACCCCCGGCAGCCGTCGCAGCGGTAGCCGTGGGTCACGCAGATCGCCTTGCATCCCCCGCGGGTGATCTGTCCCAGGCAGACTTCGTTGCGATCGTAGGCGCATTCGTTCTCGAGCGCCTTGCACTCCACGCATACCGGGTGTTGGGTGATGCGCGGTCTGGTGCCGGTGATCAGCGCCTTGACCAGTTCCACGAACTCCTCGGGCACCAGCGGACAGCCGCGCAGCTCGAAATCGACCGGCACGATCTCGGCCACGGTGCGCACCCGCGTGTGGGCCCAGAGCGGCCAGAACTCTGGATCGGTCTGCACCCGGTCGCGTTCTCCGGTCCCGTAAACCCGCCGGAAATGTTCCGCCGGGGCGAGAAAATTGGCGCGTGCCTGGACATTGCCCGTGCAGGCGCATCCCCCCATGGCGACCAGATGGGTCGAACGGGCACGAATGTCGCGCAGTCGCTCGGCATCCTGCTCGCGGTGGATGCTCCCTTCGATAAAAGCCACATCGTAGCGCGAGGCGGTCTCGGAGATGGCCTCGCGGAATTCGACGATATCCACCCACTCCAGAAGATCCAGCAGGATATCCTCGCAGTTGAGCACCGCGAGTTGACACCCCTCGCAACTGGCGAAATCGAAAAAGGCGACCTTGGGTTTCATAGCAGCGCCTCCGGCAGATGGGCGATCCGGTCGTAGCGGAACACCGGTCCCTCCTGACAGCAGGTGACCTGATTGATCTGGCAGTGTCCGCACTTGCCCACGCCGCATTTCATGCGCCGTTCCAGATCCACGAAGAGGTGATCATCCGGAATGCCTCGGCTTTTGAGTTCCAGAAGCGCGAATTTGTACATCACCGGCGGTCCGCACAACGCCACCAATGTCCGGGTCGGATCGATGGACAACTCGGAGATCGGCGCGGTCACCAGCCCTACCTGTCCGTCCCAGGGCAGATGATCGGGCCGGTCCACCAGACGGATCACCCGGATCTTGCCGTTGGATTGGCCCAGCCGCTCCAGGGCGCGCATCTCCTCCCGGAACAGCTCCTCGGCGGGGGTGCGGCAGCCGCTGATGATGGTGAGAGAGGGGAATTCGCTCAATCGGGCCAGTACCGCCTGAATCAGGGAGCGCATCGGCACCAGACCCAAACCGCCGACGATGAGGACGAGCGGGTGTCCGGTCAGCGACTCCAGATCGAAGCCCGAGCCGAACGGACCGCGCACCCCGAGGGTCTGTCCCGGTTTCGTGGCGTGCAGGGCATGGGTAAGGGAACCGACATCCCGGATCACCATTTCCAGCAGGTTGTCCGCGCGCGGCCCGCAACTGATCGAAATGGGCGCTTCGCCGACGCCCAACAGCGAGAGCATGATGAATTGGCCTGGGCGGTGGTTCAGGGGGCGTTGCAGTTCGAGTTGAAAAAACTTCTCCCGCGCGGTCATGGGGGTGATCTCCAGGATGCGCGCCGGTTGCGGCACAAAGAGGTTCGGATCGATTGTCGTGTTCATCGTCCCGCCTCCGCGTGTTCGATCAAATCCGCGATGATGTCGAAAATATCGATGCCGGCGGTGCATTGCCGCCCGCAGCGTCCGCAACCGGTGCAAAAGGAGGGAGTGTCGAAGCGATCGTTGAGATAGGCGAATTTGCGTTTCACCCGATGTTTTTGACGTGCGGAGGGGGTGGGACGGAAATCGTGGCCGCTCGCCACCTGGGCAAAAGTCGGGAGCATGCAGCCATCCGCCGTGCGAACACGCTGTCCGGATTGAAAATCGGGCAACTCCAGGGTGTCGTGGACATCGAAACAGTAACAGGTGGGGCAGACCAGATTGCAACTGCCGCAGGAGAAACAGGTTTCTACATGTTTTTCCCAGATCCAGGCCGCACCCTCGGCAAATAGGTCTGCACCGGGGGGCGCTTCGGTTGGCCACTGTCTGCCGAAGGGACGGACACGGCTGGCCTCGATTCGTTTTCTGACCGCATCCGGATTCGCGCATGGGGTGAAGTCACACCCTTCCAGCAAGGCCGCGCCTGCTTCGCTGAACACCTCCAGGAGCATTTTTTCGTCGAGTGGAGTGAGAAACAGATCGGCATTGGCATGCCAAGCGAGGGAGCCCGCCGCATCGCAAAAACAACGTTCGTCGCACGGGGACAGACAGTCGCAGCCGATGAGCGTGGTATGGGTGCGGCGAGTGAGATGGTGCGGATCGGCGTGCCCCTCGCGGTTGACCCGATCCAGCAGCTCGATCCCCTTCAAGTCGCATGGACGGACTCCGGCCAGCACGCGTTCGGTATGATCCAGCACCGGTTGCAGTTCGGGAGTCGCGGAATCTCGGTCGCGGAAGAAGAACAGGGTCTCCGAGGCGGGCGAGAGCTTTTTGCCGGGCGGGGCCAGGGTGGGACGATAGCCGTGAAATTCGATGCCGGAGTCGGGTTTGACGGGCAGAAAGCGGTAATTTTCCTGACCGACCCGTTGCGGGAAATAGACCGTTCGTTCACGCCCCAACCGTCGGATCCAGGAGATTACCTCCTGTTTTGGAACCAGAAATGTGCGCATGTGTGGTCTGCTTACCCCCCTTTCCCTCTTGGAAGAGTCGTGCATGCGGACGTGAAATCCGAGATGCCAAGGCGTGCCACGGGACGATTCCCTCGGTTTTTGCTGGCCTTTATCGACAAGGACATGAAAAATACATGATAGCACGGATTGTCGTCGGGCGATAATATCGAATAATGCTATCATAATCGTTTTTGCAGCTTGATGATCGCCCTGATGACCGATCGACTCTTCCAAAGACTTGCCGGGTTCCAGAAACGCTCGCTTTTACGATGGGAACGGTGTATTTTAAAGTGGCATCATTCCGGGGTTTGTGGATGCGAGATCCCTGGAGGAGGTCTTTTCAGACTGATCCATGTGGAGTCGTCTCTGGAGAAGATCGTTGCCGACCAGGCGATTTTCGGAATCGGCGCGCGCCCTCCAAGCGGGCAAGGTGGAGCCTGCGTTCGGATCCTGACGATAATCGACTGTTTCGAAAATCTTGTTCGTTGAGGTGAACGCACGGGAGATTTTTATCCCGAAAGCCGTGCGCATGCAGGCGCATAACGAAAACTAAGCCGTCTTCAGTTTGAAGGAGCACCAGACAATGACAGCGAACGAGCGCGAATGGCGATGACAAACGGAATTGTGGTATAATCAAGCATTTGGGGAGTACGGTTTCGCATGCGCGGCCAAAGGCGCTACCTGGAATGGCGGTCAGTGGAAACCGCGCATCATCGCGGATACGCGGTCCACGCCGGCGGAGGAGTTGGATGAAGAAGAGACTTCGGCGATTTTCTCCCACGAACGGTCGTCCCGCCAGGAGTGGTCCGTTCGCTCGGAAGAGACCGGTGAAGCTGGGCTTGTTGTCTCCCCTGAGCGGCGTGGCGGCCATTTACGGGGATGAGGTCGTGCTTGCCGCCCGGATCGCGGCCATGGAGGTGAATGAACAGGGCGGCGTTCTGGGCAGACCCTTGCACCTGATCATCGAGGACGATGGCTGCCATCCGGAGATGGCCGTTCGGGCTGGGGAACGGTTGATCGATCAACACGGTTGCGTGGCGCTCGTCGGCAATCTGCTCTCCAATGCGCGCATCGCCGTGACCTATCGGGTCGCCGAGTCGCGGAGGGTTCCTCTGCTGAACTTCTCCTTCTACGAGGGGAGCATCTTCAGCCGCTATTTTTTCCATTTCGCGGCTTTGCCCAACCAGCAGATCGATCGGATGATCCCCTGGATGAAGGAGCGGTACGGAGCGCGGATGTTCTTTGCCGGCAACGGTTATGAATGGCCGCGCGGTTCCATCGCGGCGGCCAAGGAGGTGTTGCTGCGCACCGGTGGCACGGTGTCTGGAGAGGAGTATCTGCCGATCTCGCTCACCGATGAGCAGATCGATCGGTTGCTGCACCAACTGATGGAATCCGGCGCGGATGTGTTTGTGCCTTATTTTGTCGGCAGCGATCAGATGCGTCTTCTGACCCGTTTTTCCACGCTCGGACTCAAGCATCGAATCGCCGTGGTGATGGGACATTTCGACGAAAGGATGGCCAGCCATCTGTCTCCGGATGTGCGGCAGGGGTTCTATGCCAGTAACACTTATTTTATGTCGTTAAAAAATAAAGATAATATCGGCTTTTTGGACAGGCTTTCCAGAATGCCGGGGGTTCGCGGGATCTGGCCGGATGGCAATGGTATCGTGACCCATTTCGGCGAGGGGGTTTATCTGTGCGTGAAGGCTTTCGCCCAGGCGGTCAATCAGGTTGGCGGACTGGGTGTCGAGTCGCTGGTGGAAGCCCTTGAGAACGTGTCGATCTCTTCACCTCAAGGGACAGTCCGCATGGATCCTGAAACCCATCACGCACGGGTGCAGACCTTCTTGACCCGGTGCGATGCGGCGGGACGATTCGAACTGGTTTGCGAGTTCGGTCCGGTCGATCCGGTCATTCCGGAAAGATATGCCATGCACCAGGTCGATGTGCCGCTTGTGTGTCGGGACGATCGGCGGCTTCAGGCGCTCATGCTTGAGAACATGACCGAAGGGGTGTGCCTGGTGCGGGCCGGCGATGCCACCATCGTTTACGTGAACCGGGGATTCGAGCGGTTGTTCGGGTATGCGCGCGGGGAGATCCTGGAGCGGAACATCGAGGTGATTCATGAACCGGTGCATGATGATTCGGTTCCCGAGGTTCGGCGGATCGCCACCCATTTGCTGCACAAGGGGCAGTGGGTCGGGGAGACCCGCAACATCCGCAAGGATGGGACACCGTTTTGGGGGCATGTGTCGATCACCTCGCTGACCCATCCGGTGCATGGCGAGTTGTGGATGGCGATTTTGCAGGATATTTCCGAGAGGAAGCGCAACGAAGAGGCGTTGCGTGGCTATCAGGACACCCTTGAGGAGCAGGTTCGGCTTCGGACTCTGGCGCTTGAACGGGCGCGGGACGATGCCGAGGCCGCCGCACGCGCCAAGGAGAGTTTTCTGTTCAACATGAGCCATGAAATTCGCACCCCCATGAATGGTGTGCTGGGCATGGCCGACCTGATTTTGAAAACCTCATTGACCGAACAGCAACGCCATTATGTCAATACCATTCATCGATCGGGACGGTTGCTGCTGCGGATCATCAACGACATCCTGGATTTCGCCAAGATCCGGTCCGGGCAGTTTCATCTGGAGATCATTTATTTCAGTCTGAACGACGTACTCAAGCATATCCGGGAACTTTTTGAGCAGCAGGCCAGCGCAAAGGGTTTGCATTTTCGGTTTCAGGCGCGTGCATCCCTTCCCGAGGGGTTGCTTGGCGATCCGTATCGACTCGATCAGATCTTGTTCAACCTGCTGGGCAATGCCGTGAAGTTCACCGAAGCCGGTTCGATCACGCTGTCGGTGGAGGTGGAGGAGGAGAGGGAGGCTGATCTGGTGTTGCGGTTTCTGATCGCCGATTCGGGTGTCGGGATTTCTCCGGAGTACCTGGAGCGGATTTTTCAGTCGTTTTCTCAGGAGGATTCGTCGGTGGCGCGCCGTTTTGGCGGGAGCGGACTCGGTTTGGCGATTGCCCGGCAACTGGTTTTGTTGATGAATGGTCGCTTGTGGGTGGAGAGTGCTCCGGGAGTTGGATCGACGTTCGGGTTCACGGCGCGTTTCGGCAAGATGCATCCTGGGATCATCCCTCGATCCGTGGACTGGAACCGGTTGGACGAGCCGGATGCGCGTGAGTCGGGCGCGTGTCGCGGTGGTTTGGAAGGGCGCATTCTGCTGGTCGAGGACAATGTTGTCAATCAGGAGGTGGCGGTGGCCGCGCTGCGGCTGTTCGGGTGTGAGGTCACGGTGGAGGACAACGGACTCAGTGCCCTGGAGCGTTTGAAATCCGCTCCGGAGTCTTTCGATCTGATTCTCATGGATTGTGAAATGCCGATCATGGATGGCTTCGAAACGACCCGTCGCGTGCGTCAATGGGAGTTGGCGCGCGCGCGTTCCCCCATGCCGATCGTCGCGTTGACGGCGCATGTGTTGCAGGAGAGTCGCCAGAAGTGTCTTGCATCGGGGATGAACGACCATCTGCGCAAGCCGTTCGGTTTGAATGAATTGGGTGCCATGGTCAGGCGTTGGCTGCCGCCCGTCGTCAGGGGCGGGCCTGTCGGAGATCCGGAACCGACGCAGGCGCTTGAATCGGGGGATAGGGGCGGGGTGCTGGACGGCGTGGCGCTGGAGCGGATCATGACCTTGGCCCGCAAGGGGGATTCGACTCTGCCCAGACGCATGGTCGCGCATTATATGGAACAAACGCGGGATCTCTTGGGGAATCTTTCGGAGGCGGTCGCGAAGGGGGATGGCGAGGCGGTGCGGGTGGCGGCCCATTCTCTGAAATCGTCGAGTCTGACCATGGGGGTCGTGGGGTTGGCGGAGATGGGGGGGGAGATGGAGGCGAACCATGCGGATCTGGAGCGGGTCGGACGCTGTGTGGCGGCATGCGCGCGTTTGTATGATCAGGCAGGGGAGGCGCTGAATGCTGTGTGTCGGGGCTGAGGACGGCGGGATCGGGGAGGTCGGGAGCTTCCTTTCGGATGAACGTCCGCGTGTGAGGCGGGTGTTCGATCCTGGGGTGATCGCGATGTTTCAGCGGGTTTTGCCGGATGTTTTGTGCATTCGGGAGCGGTTTGCCGAGGATGCGGATGCAGCCCGGTCCAGGGTGCTTTTGTGGGTCGATGACTGTCTGGTGGTGCGATGAACACGATTCTGATCGTCGATGATGATCCGGTAACCCGGATTTTCCTGGAGGAGATGTTGCTTCAGGGTGGGTATCGCGTGGTTTCGGCATCCAACGGCGTGGAGGCCCTGGAGCGACTGGAAGAGCGATCCTGCGATTTGATTTTGATGGATATTCTGATGCCGGTGATGGATGGGTACGAAGCGACCCGTCGCATCAAGGCGCGCAGCGCGTCGGGATTCTTGATTCCCGTGATTTTTCTGACCTCGGTGCAGACCGATCAGGAGTTGGCCTGGTGTCTGGAGTGTGGCGGGGATGATTTTCTGAACAAGCCGCCGAATCCTATTTTGTTGAATGCGCGCATCCAGGTCTGGTTGCAGCGCGCCGACCTGGCCAATCGGTTGGCCATCGATCGATTGGATGTGGAAAACGTCATTCTCAAGATGCGTTTGGACCATCATTTCGATCCACGAGGGTTGAGGGTGCTGATGACCCCTCTTGGAAGAACCACGGGTGACATCGTGCTTTCCGCCTGTCGGGAGGATGGGGTTCAATGTCTGATGGTGGGCGATTTTGCCGGACACGGACTTGCGGCGGCGATTTGCGGGCCTTTGGTTTCCGATTTGTTTTATCGTTTGACCGGGCAGAATGTCGATCTCTGGACCATCATATCACAACTGAACAGTTTGATTTACACCCGCATGCCGATCAATATGTTTCTGTCCGCCGCGTTTCTCGAATTGGATCGAACGCGCGGCGTGCTGCATGTCTGGAACGCCGCGTTTCCTCCGGTGGTGCGGATCCGGGCAGGCAAGGCGATGGATCGATTCCCCGCCAATCTGCCTTTGCTGGGAATTCAGGCGGAGTTGAGCGTTCCCGCGCAGCGTTGCAGGCGGGAGTGGCGGGAAGGCGATCGGGTCTATCTGTTTTCGGATGGAAGCCTGGAGACGCGTTCGGATACCTGGGAGTTTTTTGGAATGGAACGCATGGAAGCGTTTCTGGAGCGTGAAATTTTTGTGGGGGGAGAGTTGGAAACCATCTTGCCGGTTCTCGAGGCTTTCAGTGGTGGCAAAGAGCGGATCGACGACATCACCATGGTGGAGGTCCTATGATCGAGATCGAAGAGTTGAGCGGCAGAGTCGTGGTGACCCTGCCGGAGGAGTTTTCGTACCGAATGTATCGGGAATTCCGTGACATCTATCAGCATCGGAACCCTGGCGTGCAGTACGATATCGACTTCAATCTGGTCAAGATCATCGACAGTTCCGCCCTGGGCATGCTGTTGTTGATGTACGAGTTTTGCAAGGGCAACGACAGTCGTATCCGGTTGTTGCGGTGCAACAGCCGGATTGCCAGGTTGCTCGTCTATTCATCGATCGACACACTCTTTGAGATCGATCAGAATGTGGTTTGACGGCGTTATGGGGATGGGGGCGGGAGGGGGTGGGTCATTTCGCGGTTTTCCGATTGCGTGCCCGTTTTTTTGCAATCCGGCTTGCATGGGAATGGTGTCGTTGTGCGGAGGCATGAATACGATAAAAATTCCTGCTTGGCATGTCAAAGGGGATGATGTAATCTTGGAACGAATACGGGTCATCGTGAACGTGCATGATGGGGGATCTCCCCCTCACCCCCGCGTGGTCCTCCTGAAGGGCGTGCCACGGTCAAGAGAGAGGTGCGATGTTCGACATGCGAACCGTGGATGGGTCAACACTGCTGATTGTCGATGACCTTTCGGAAAATCTTTCCATCATCAGCGATCTGTTGCAACCGTATTACGAGGTGCGCGCCGCGACCTCGGGGGGAAGGGCGTTGCGGATCGCATCGGGTGATACGCCACCCGATCTCATTCTGCTGGATGTCATGATGCCCGACATGGACGGGTATCAAGTGTTCGAACAACTGCGCCTCAATCCGAAAACTCAGAATATCCCCGTCATTTTCATCACCGCCATGGATGGATCGGCTGCCGAATTGCGTGGTCTGACCGCCGGTGCCGTGGATTACATCACCAAACCGATCGTGCCGGCGCTTCTTCTGGCGCGGGTTCGCCTGCAACTGGAACTCAAGCATGCACGGGATCGGTTGGCCAATCAGAATGCCTGGCTGGAGAACGAAGTCAACCGACGCATGGCCGAGAACGAGCGCATGCAGAGCGTCACGATCCATGCGTTGGCCCACCTGGCCGAAATTCGCGATCAGGAGACCGGGCATCATATCGTTCGCACCCAAAGCTATGTTCGACAACTGGCCGTGAGCCTCCAGGCGCGCCAACGACCGGACGACGATCTGACCGATGCGACCATTGCCATGCTGGTCCGCAGTGCTCCCTTGCACGACATCGGCAAGGTCGGGGTTCCGGATGACATTTTGCGGAAGGCCGGTCCTCTCTCGGAGTCTGAATGGATCATCATGCGCGCCCATGCCCGAAAGGGCGCGGAAGCCATCGCTCTGGCACAACAGGATGCCGGCCAGCCGGTCCCCATCCTTGAAATGGCCAGGATCATCGCCTGCTGGCATCACGAACGCTGGGATGGATCGGGATATCCGGATGGTCTGGCGGGTCGGGAGATTCCGTTGCCGGCCCGATTGATGGCCGTGGCGGATGTGTTCGATGCCTTGATCTCGCCGCGCGTCTACAAGCGGGCACTCCCTTTGGACCAGGCGCGGATCATCATCGCCGAGGGGAGGGGCAGGCATTTCGAACCGGATCTTGTGGATGTTTTCTTGAGTGATTTTGACAAGTTCTGTGAAATTTTCATCCGTTTCCCGTGAGGTCGTGCCATGCTGCGAACTGGACATATCCTGTTGGTGGAGGACGAGGCGTTGACGTCCACCATCATTTGCGAACTGCTCGAAGCGCATGGGGCTCGAGTCACGATCTGTTCGGATGGGGAGACGGCCTGGGAACATCTGGATGCCAATCCGTCGGGATACGATGTCGTTCTCCTGGATCGCATCATGCCGAAACTGAATGGGATGGAATTGTTGCGACGCATCAAACAGGATTCCCGTCTGGCACATGTTCCCGTGATCCTTGAGACGGTGCAGAGCGATCACGAGAGTGTGCGCGAAGGGTTGCAGCAGGGGGCGTACTATTATCTGACCAAACCATGGCAGGCCCAGGTTCTGCTGGCCGTTGTCAAGACCGCCTTGCAACAGTGTCTGGAAATGCGGAATCTGGTCGAGCGGGTGCGATGCGCGGAGCGTCCCCTCAGTCTGATGCAATCGGGCGTGTTCGCTTTCCGCGATCTGGAAGAGGGGCGCCTGCTGGCCAACCATCTGGCCCATGCCTGTCCGGAACCCGAACGGGTGATCATGGGGTTGCAGGAGTTGTTCGTCAATGCCGTCGAGCATGGGAATCTGGAAATCTCTTACCAGGACAAGGGGCGTCTGCTTTTGTCCGGCGAATGGGAAACGGAGATCGAGAGGCGTCTGCGGTTGCCCGAACTCCGGGAACGCATGGTGGAGGTGCGGTTCGAACGCGGCCCGATCTGGTTGCAGTTTACCATCCAGGATCAGGGGCATGGCTTCGACTGGCGGCAATATCTCGATTTTTCTCCGGAACGGGCTTTCGATCTTCATGGTCGGGGGATTGCCATGGCTGGCAAATTCAGTTTTGACGGCCTCGACTATCAAGGGAATGGCAATAGCGTCACAGCCGTGATCGACGCACGGTCGGAGCGGGCGGATGGGTGAGCGGAAGGTGCGCATGTCCAACGACGGGGAGGGGGATGTCGCCTCGTTCGGCCTGGATATTCAGGGCAGCATCATGACTGTTGTCATGGTTTATTTTCTGTTCGCGGCCTTGTGGATCCTGCTTTCGGATCGCGTGGTGATCTGGTTGTTTCAAAACCCGGAGCACATTCTGCTGGCCAGTACGGTCAAGGGCTGGTTGTTCGTGGTGGTCACGGCGCTGCTGCTGTATGGCATGTTGCGTCGTCTGCCCTTGGCCGGTTCCGAGAAGACCGTGACCCGAGGTCGCTTCAAACTGATCCTGTCGTTCGTCGTGGGAGGCATTTTGTTGGTCGTGGGGGCCAGTACGGTCTACACGCTCCAAAACCATCAAGAGATGACCTTTTCCAGACTGCGCATCATCGTCGATCTCAAGGCCAGACAGATCGGCGACTGGTTGAGCGAAAGGCTGGACGATATCGCGCTCGTGCAGAAGAACGCCGAATTTGCCGAATTGCAAAAAGTCTGGTGCGCCGACCAGGAGCCGAAGGCCAGAGAGCGGATCGTCGCCAGTCTGGATCTGCTGCGTCGCAGCCATGGCTATCAGAGCGTGGTCCTGTTGGATGCCGGCGGCCATTCACTCAACGATTCCGGAGAATGGGAGTTCTTTTCCGAGCCGCTCTGGAACGAATTCGTCACGACGCACGATGCCGATCGGATCCGGGTCGATCTCCGCATGGATCGTTTCGGACAGCCGAGCCTTTTCATCGTCGCGCCGTTGGATGACGTATCGCCCCGGGCCTGGATCGGTTTTCAGGTGGATCCGACCGTTTGGCTGTATCCCATGCTACAGTTCTGGCCCATGCCCGACACCAGTGGCGAAACCTTGTTGTTCCGGGCCCGGAACGGGACGGTGCAGTTTCTCAATGCGCTGCGTTATCATGCCGATGCCGCGCTCAAGCTCCAGCTTCCCTTGGAACGCGGCAACCTGCTGGCGGCACGACTCCTGAACGGGGATGTGGCGCATGGCCAGATCATGAAGGGGCGTGATTATCGTGATGTTCCGGTTTATGGGGTGGCCCACGCCATCCCCAGGACCGATTGGCATCTGATTGCCAAAATCGATCAGGCCGAGTTGTATCGGCAGATGACCGCATCCTCGGCATGGATCCTGTTGGCCGGGGTGTTGGCGGTCTCCGCCGCCGTGATGGCGATGATCTTGTTGCGTCGTGGGGAACAACTCGCGGTGGTCGCCGAGCTGCATCGCGCCCAGGAGGAGCGTTTGCGGGCCTTGCAACTGCTCGATGCCATTGTGGACAGTTCGGAAGATGCCATCTTCGCCAAGGATCTGGACGGACGTTACATTCTGTTCAACAAGGCCGCGGGCGGATTTGTCGGCATGGCCGCGCACAGGGTGTTGGGATTGGACGACGGGACGTTGTTTCCGGCTGAGCAGGCCGAGATGATCCGTTCCGCCGATCGCAGGGTGATCGCCGAAAAACGCTCGATCATCCAGGAAGAGCGCTTGGCCACGCATCAGGGTATCCGGTTTTTTTCCGCCTTCAAGGGGCCGCTTTTGGATTTGCATGGCCAGATCATCGGATCGTTCGGCATTTCGCGGGACATCACCGAGCGCAAGCAGGCCGAGGAGAGTCTGCGTCAGAGCGAGGTGCTTTTTCGCACCTTGTTTCAGACCGCCGCGGTATCGATCATCCTGTTCGACAAGGAGACCGGAACGATCCTGGATGCCAATCGTCGCGCCTTGGCCTCCTATGGCTTTGAAACCCTGGCCGATCTTCAAGAGAACGCCTTCTGGATCGAGCCGCCCTATTCCCGGGAAGATGCCTTGAAATGGATCCGCAGCACGTCGTTCGAAGGCAAACAGCGGTTCGAATGGAAAAATCGCGACCGTCATGGGGCGGAGTTCTGGGAAGAGGTGTTGCTCAACGCCATTCTGATCGATGGCATGGAGCGGATTCTGGCGGTGTCGATCGACATCACCGCGCGCAAGAACATCGAGGAGGAGTTGTTGCGTTTGACCGTGGAGACCATCCAACGCAATGAGGAGTTGGAACGGTTCAACGAGGCGATGGTGGGGCGTGAGTTGGTGATGTTGGAACTCAAGCAGGAGATCAATGTCTTGAGTCGGGAGTTGGGACGGGAGCCCCCGTATTCCCTGGCGTCGTCGGAGCGGGCGGTGACGCTTGAGGAGGCGCGATGATCGAGTCCCGCCTGGCCGCGAGAGAGTCGATGATGCCGGTGATGCCGGTGGTGACGGTCATTCTGGCGGCTGTGATCGGTGTGTTGTTCTGGATCGGCTGGGAGGAGAACCTTGGTCGGCGCGCGTGGGGATGGATCGGCTTTTGTGCGTCGCTGTTGCTGGTCGGAGGGTTCGCCGTTCGGAACATGTGGGAAAAAGCGGTCAGGTTGCAGAGGGCCGATGAATGGCGACAGACCGAATGGCTGGCCGTTCGGGAGCGATCCAGGGTCCATGAAATCCTGTTCGCACATCTCTTCGACCATGCGGCGACGGGGTTGGCCCTGCTGGATCCGGATGGTCGGTTTCTGCGGGTGAATCCGCGCCTGTGCCGTATCCTGGGCGAATCCGAAGCGTCGTGGACAGGGCGCGGGTTTTGGGAGTGCGTCGATTCCGGCGGGGCTGCCCCGGATTGGAGCGCGCTGTCGAACGGTGTGGACGGGGTGTTGGACACCCGGTATCGGCGGGCCGATGGGGTGAGCGTCTCGATTCGCTGGAGCCTGTTCTGGCCTCGTGACGCGAACGCGCCGATTCGACAGGCGGTGTTGTTCGCGGAGGAGAACGGCGGGAACGGAACGCCGGAACAGATGTTCAAGGAGGCCTCCGTTCAGATGCTGGAATTCTTGAAACTGGCGGGAATCGGCATCTGGCAATGGGATATCGCCGCGGGTCGTCATGAGTGGTCGGAGGCGATCTATCACATCTACGGGCGGGATCCGACCTTGCCGCCTGCCGTCTATCCGGAGGTGGCCGGATATTTCACGCCAGAGTCGTGGCGTGGATTATCGGCTCAGGTCGAGGTGTGTCTGCAAAGCGGGCAGGAGTATGAATACGAAGCGGAAGTGATTCGACCGGATGGGGAGCGTCGCTGGATCGTCGCCAGGGGGATGGCCCGGCGGGACGGGAACGGGGTGATCACGAGCCTGTTCGGAACGGTGCGGGATATCACGATGCGGAAACAGGCCGAGTGGTCGCTGCGCGAGAGTCAGAAGGAAGCGCTCGAAAAGCAACGACGTGGACGACTGGCGGCCCTCAATCTGATGGAGGATGCCATTCGGCAACGTGCCCGCGCCGAAGCGGTGAATGTCCGGTTGCAGGAGAGCGAACATCATTTGGAGCGGGTCGTGGACATGCGTACCCGGCAATTGGCTCAAGCCAAGGATGATGCCGAGGCCGCCAACCGGGCCAAGAGTGCGTTTCTGGCCAACATGAGTCATGAAATACGCACCCCGATGCATGCCATTCTCGGCCTGACGCATCTGTTGCGTCGGGATGGGGCGGCGTCGCGCCGGGCCGAACACCTCGACCGGATCGAGGTGGCCGCGCAGCACTTGTTGGCGCTGCTCAACGACATTCTCGATTTGTCGAAGATCGAGGCCGGGAGTATCCGGCTGGAAGAGAGGCATTTCGCCTTGCCCTCCCTGCTGGACCACATTGTTTCGCTGATTTCACCGCTGGCGCGCGCCAAGGGATTGCGGGTCGAGGTGGAGGCCGTTCCGGAGGTGATGTGGTTGCGCGGCGATTCGACCCGATTGAGCCAGGCCATCCTGAATTATGCCAGCAATGCCGTCAAGTTTACCGAGAGGGGGAGCGTCGGGCTGGGCGTCCGGGTGTTGGAAACGAACGATGCCGGCGTGCGTCTGCGTTTCGAGGTGCGGGACACGGGCATCGGGATCGCTCCGGAACAGGTGTCCCGATTGTTTCAGGCTTTCGAGCAGGCGGATCCTTCCACGACGCGCCGGCATGGTGGAACCGGTCTGGGGTTGGCCATCACCCGACATCTGGCCGTTCTGATGGGTGGGGAGGCCGGTGTCGAGAGCGTTCCCGGTGAGGGGAGTCTGTTCTGGTTCACCGCGGTGCTGCGACAGGGGTGCTCGGACGTGGCCGACGATGTGTTCGCGACGGGGGCGGGGGAGTTGGAGGCGCATCTTCCTGCCGTGATTTCCGATAGGCCCCTGCTGTTGGTGGAAGACAATCCGGTCAATCTGGATGTAACCCGTGAGTTGTTGCAGGGGTTGGGCTATCGCGTGGATACCGCCGAGAATGGTCATGGCGCCGTCGAAAAGGCGCTTGCCAATCGGTATGCCCTGGTGTTGATGGACATGCAGATGCCGCTGATGGATGGCGTGGAGGCGACGCGACGGATCAGGAAGGCGATCGCGCCATCCGATCTGCCGATTCTGGCCATGAGCGCCAACGTCTTCACCGAGGATCGGGAGGCGTGCCTGGCAGCGGGCATGAACGATTTCATCGCCAAACCCGTGATCCCGTCGCTTCTGAACGCCAAATTGCGTCGATGGTTGCAGATGGTCCCGCCCGACGGCGAGGATCAGACGACGACGGCGGCGGCAGCGGCAGCCGACGATGCGCCTCAAAAGAGCCGGTTGTTGTTTGAACTCTCCGTGTTGTCCGGTGTGGATCTCGAGCAGGGATTGTCCGTGGTCAATCGGGATGGAGGTAAATTTCTGGCGCATGTGCACCGTTTTCTGGCGGATCACCGCCTGGACATGGATCGGGTGGGCGAGGCGTTGGCGGGTGCGCAACGGGAGCAGGCGAGCCGGATCGCGCACCGGTTGCGCGGCATCGCCGCGACCTTGGGACTCGTGGAGATCGCCGAGTCGAGTCGTTCCCTGGAGCAGGCCTTGCGGCATGGGGTTGCGGATGCCGACTGCAAGCTCCTGACGGAGCGTTGCCGACTGGCGGTTCTGGAGCTGGAACGACAGACGGAGCGGTTGGCTCCGGATGGTCGGTCGGCGTTGGAGAGTCCCGTGTCGGAAGTTCCGGATGCGTCGTCCGCGGTTGATTGCGTGAATCAACTGGTCGGGTTGCTTCGGGAGGACAATACCCGTTCCGGTCGTTTCGCCCGACTGCATGAGCGGGAGTTGCGTCGTCTGTTGGGCGAGCGGTGGTCGCTTTTTCTGGAGCAGATCGATCGATTCGATTTCGAGGCCGCTCTGGAGACCTTCAACCGTGCGACGTGATGCCCCGGATCGCTTCCTGATCGGTATCCAACGGCAAAGGGGGCTTCCCTGGAAAGCGAATGTGGCGTAAGATGATCCGCTGGCCCGACCGGCCTTTTTTTCTGTTCGTGCGTCCGTTATCCCCGACCTCACAAGATACGCCAAGGCATCATCCATGTACAAAAAAGCTCAAAAATACCCGAACTTTGTTCAAATCGAACAAGATATGCTGGATTTTTGGAAAAAGAAGCAGATTTTTCAGAAATTGAAAGATAAAAACAGCCAAGGCGAAGTCTGGTCGTTCCAGGATGGTCCCATTACCGCCAACAATCCCATGGGCGTCCACCACGCCTGGGGACGTACGCTCAAGGACATCTTCCAGCGTTACCACGCCATGCAGGGCAAACGGTTACGCTATCAGAACGGTTTCGACTGTCAGGGGTTGTGGGTCGAGGTCGAAATCGAGAAGGAACACGGCTTCGCCTCCAAGAAGGATATCAAGGAGTTCGGCATCGAGCGGTTCATCAGCGCGTGCAAGGAGCGGGTGCTGACCTTTGCCGCCAAGCAGACCGAGCAATCCATCCGTCTGGGCTATTGGATGGACTGGGACGACCCCGACCAGTTGCGACGGCTCCGCGATGCGCTTCGTTCCGGCGCCGGGCAGGTGACCTATACCGCCGCCAATGGCCACACGATCACCGCATCGCCCGAATCCATCATCGGCGCCCTCGGCAGTCCCGAGTTCGGAGGCAGCTATTTCACCTTTTCCAACGAGAACAACTATACCATCTGGTCCTTCTTGAAGAAGTGCCACGAGGATGGCCACATCTACCGCGGCACCGACGTGATGCCCTGGTGTCCCCGCTGTGGTACCGGTCTGTCGCAAATGGAGCTGGCCGATGGTCGCAAGATCGTCGAGCATGACGCGGTTTACGTGCGTTTCCCCCTGCGCGATCACCCTGGCGAGGCCTTCCTGGTGTGGACCACCACGCCCTGGACCCTCACCTCCAACGTCGCGGTGGCGGTCAATCCGGAAATGACCTATGTAAAGGTTCGCCACAAGGATTGGATCTATTACGTCGGCAAGGAGAATCTCCATGCCAAGCGCCACCAACTCCTGGAAACCGAGGGGGTCAAGCAGCAGGCCAGGCTTCCCGCCCTCGCGCAACTCCTGCAAGGGCAGGGGGGGCATGTGGAGATTTTGGGCGAAATTCCGGGCAGTTCGCTTCTCGGCATCGCCTACCACGGTCCCCTCGACGACCTGGAGGCCTTGAACATCCCCGGTGGCGTCACCCCCTTCGGTCCGGCCAGGGGGGTTGAACAGACCGCCACCATGGCCCATCGCGCCATTGCCTGGAAGGAGATCACCAGCAACGAGGGTACGGGTATCGTCCACATCGCCCCTGGCTGCGGCAAGGAGGACTACGACCTGGGTCGGGAAAACCATCTCCCCGTCGTTGCCCCCCTGGATGAGAACGGCGTTTTCCAGGACAAATTCGGCGCCTATGCCCATCTGCCCGTCAAGACCGCCAACCAGAACGTCATCACCGCCTTGAAGGAGTCGGGACGGCTGGTGGCCAAGGAGCGCTATCCCCACGTCTACCCCCACTGCTGGCGCTGCAAGACCGAGCTGGTCTATCGGCTGATCGACGGCTGGTACATCGACATGAGCTGGCGTGACCGGATCCAGGCCGTGGTTGGGAGTGTGCGCTGGATCCCCGGCGACGGCGAGGCCAGGGAGCAGGACTGGCTGCGCAACATGGGGGATTGGCTGATTTCCAAGAAGCGTTTCTGGGGGCTTGCCCTGCCGATCTGGGAGTGTTCCTGCGGCTGGTTCACCGTGATCGGTGGCCAGGAGGAGTTGGCTGCCAAGGCAGTGGCGGGGTGGGAGGCGTTTCAGGGACATTCGCCCCACCGTCCCTACATCGATCAGGTCAAGATTGCCTGCGAGGCGTGCGGTGGTCATGCCCACCGTGTCGAGGATGTGGGCAACCCCTGGCTGGATGCCGGCATCGTCCCGTTCAGTACCCTCAACTATCGGCGGGATCCGGAATACTGGCGGCAGTTCTTTCCCGCCCATATGGTCATCGAGTGTTTTCCGGGGCAGTTCCGCAACTGGTTCTACTCGTTGCTCGCCATGAGCGTGAAACTGGATGGTCGGGCGCCGTTCCGCACCCTGCTGGGCCATGCCCTGGTTCGGGACGAGCGGGGCGAGGAGATGCATAAATCCGCCGGCAATTCCATTCTTTTCGACGAGGCCGCGGACGTGCTGGGGGCCGAGGTGATGCGCTATCTGTACGCCTCCCAGAACCCCTCCGTCAACCTCAACTTCCCCGACCTGAAACACAAGGATGGCCATGTCGTCCACACGGACGCCGAGGCGCGCCGCAAACTGCTCGTCTTCTGGAACTGCTACAGCTTCTTTGTCTCCTATGCCACGCTGGATGGATGGACCCCCGGTCCGGAGGATCCCTCGCCCGCGCAACGGGAACCGTTGGACCGCTGGATCCTGAGTCGCTTACAGGGACTGGTGAAACAGGCCCACGAGATGTTCGAGGCCGTTACCGTCTACCGTCTGGTCGCCCATTTCGAGAGTTTCGTCGAAGACCTCTCCAACTGGTATTTGCGTCGTTCGCGCCGTCGCATCTGGGGCACTGGCCTCAATCCCGACAAACGGGCCACCTATGCCACCCTGCACGAAACCCTGGTGACCTGTCTGGAGTTGCTCGCCCCCATCCTGCCCTTCTTCACGGAGGAGATTTACCAGAATCTGGTCTGCTCCGTGGATCCCAAGGCACCGGAATCGATCCATTTGCGCCCCTATCCCCAGGTTGACGCGACGCGCGTCGATGCAGGGCTGGAACAATCCATCGACATCGCCATCCGCATGAAGAACATCGTGCTCAACCTGCGCAACGAATGTCAGATCAAGGTTCGTCAGCCTTTGAACCGCATGGCGATCTTCACCAACGTCCCGGAGGAACGGGGGGTTCTTGGCGATCCGGATTTGCAAACGCAGATCCTGGAAGAGTGCAACATCAAGGAAATTGAGCTGCTTGCCTCCGCGGATCAGGCCGGAATCCGCATCTCGGTCGTTCCCAACTACAAGACCCTGGGTCCCAAGACCGGCTCCGCCATGCCACGGGCGGCGGAGGCCATTGGCCGTCTCGACGCCATGGCCCTGTATTGGAAGGTGATCGTCGAACGCGAAACCTGGCCTCTCCCCATACCGGACGGCACGGTGATCGAACTCACCGCCACGGATCTCAAGTTCTCCTTCGACGCGGGCCAGGGACGCATCGCGGTCTGGGATGGCGGTGTCCTGGTGGTGCTCGACATCGTGATCACGCCGGAGTTGGCCCACGAGGGGTTGGCCAGGGACTTCAATCGCGTGGCGCAGAATATGCGCCGGGAGATCGGCCTGGACATGAGCGACCGCGTTGTCCTCGTGTTTGATGCCCCTGCCGCCGTGGTCGATGCGGTGCGCGTCCATGACGACTATCTCCGTGGCGAGTTGCTCGCCGAGGTGATTCGGCACCAACCGGGTCTCACGGCGGAGACGACCGCCCCCCTGGCAGGTGGCAAGGTGACGCTGCACATGGAGAAGGTCGAGGTTTGAACCGCCTTCGGTTTGGGCCGCGCGCAGCCTTGCGCGCGTCGTTTCCGGTTTTGGAAACCACCCGTATAGTATATGCACGGCAGCCTTGCGGAAAACGGCGCATCTCATGCCGGTTGCGGTTTGGCGGAGGAAAACTGAATCCAAATTGAACGAACGGCCATTTTTTTCAGGCAATCCGCAACGGATTCAATGATGGTTCAGGTTGGCAGGATACCATGGTCCCAAATTTTGGACCTACAAATCCGGAGAACCTCAATGAACGAATTGCACTTCCATGTTGCCGATGCGTCGCACAAACCGTTCAACGTCCTCATTCGCAAGGACGGCCACAATCTGACGGCCCTCTGCTCCTGCTCGAACGGCAAGGAAGGTCTCTGCCAGCACCGTCTGAACATTCTTTGTGGCCTGACCGAAGGGGTGCTTAACGCCCGAAGCGAGGATTTACGTCAGTTGGCATCCTGGATCGACGGTACCGATGTGGGGGAGGCCCTGGTTGCGATGGTGCATGCCAATACACGTCTGATGAACGCTCAGGATGACTTCGTCATCGCCAGAAAACGCCTGGCAGAGGCCATGCTGGATTGATTCGAGGGGTAATAAGGGGCGGTATGGCAGGCGGATTGGCGGCCATGCCGCCCGCATGTCCCATGCTGAATTCTTGACTTGCCCGGTCGGTCAGGCGCTCCGACCGCTTCCAGATTTCGCAAGTACGCCTTGGACGGCATCCACACATCCAAATCCCCCATGGACCCGGGGGATCCCGCCCTGTCGACAGCCTTTCATTCTTAAAAACACCCGAGGAATTTCAATGCACACGAAGCACAACAGGTCATGGCTCGATCCGGAGTCATGGCTACCCATTCTATCCACCCTGCGTCGCTACCGGCTGGGCTATTTGCAAGGCGACCTGATGGCCGGTCTGAGCGCCTGCGTGGTGATGATCCCTTCCGTGATCGCGTATGCGGAACTGGTCCACATGCCGCCGATCACCGGACTCTACGCGGCTCTGGCCGCTTCCATCGGCTTTGCGCTTTTTGCCTCCTCCCGACAGGTGATCGCCGGGCCGGATGCGGCCATTGGCCTGCTGGCCGGCACGGCGATCCTGCCCTTGGCCGCCGGGGATCCGGCGCGCATTCCCGCCTTGGCCGCCACTCTGGGGCTTCTGTCCGGGGTGATCCTGCTGCTGGCTGCCCGACTTCGGGTCGGCACCATCGCCGATTTTCTTTCGCGTCCGGTGTTGATCGGCTATCTGAACGGTGCAGCCCTGATTCTGGTTTCGACCCAGCTGGGCAAGATGTTCGCCATCAAAACAAGCGGAGAAGAGTTTTTTTCGTTGCTCTGGCAGATCATCGACAATCTGCACACCACCCATCGTCCCACCTTTCTCGTGGGTATCACGCTGATTCTGCTCATGGTGATCCTCGGGCGTCTTGCGCCGCGCATTCCCGGGGCTCTGGTGGTGTCGGCCCTTGGCATTCTGGGAACCCTCTATTTCGGTTTGGGCGAAATGGGGGTGGCTCTGGTGGGATCCGTCCCTTCCGGCACCCCGGTGCCCGTGCTGCCGGAATTCCTCGGCTCGGACATACCGGCACTGGCGCCAGCCGCCATGGCCATCGCGTTTCTGGCCTTTTCCGACGGGATTCTTCTTGCCCAGGCGTTCGCGGAAAAGAACCGCTACGAGATCAATCCAAACCGGGAACTCACTGCCCTGGGCATGGCCAACATCGGCGCGAGTCTGCTGCAAGGGTTTCCGGTCTCGGCCAGCTCCTCGCGCACCGTCATCGTCGATGCCACCGGGGGCAAGACGCAGGTGGCCCAACTGGTGGCGGCGGCGGGATTGCTGCTCTTTCTCTATTTCTTGACCGGATTGATCTCACTGCTACCCAAGGTGGCTCTCGGTGCGATTCTCATCGTGACCGCCATGGGCATGCTGGAAATCAAGGCGATGATCGATCTCTATCGCATCGACCGTTTTGAATTCTTCATGGCGATGATGGTCATTCTCGCCATTTTGGTGGCCGGGGTGGTGCCGGGCATTCTGTTGGGGCTGCTCATCTCCCTGATCGGCATGATCGTGGAACTCTCCCGCCCCGGCGATGCCGTTCTGTGTCGTCAGGGGCCAGGCAAGAAATTCCACGATTTCGGCGACAAGGCCCATGCCGGAGAGAGTCTGCCCGGTTTGATCATTTATCGGCTCTACGCACCGTTGATCTTCGCCAATGCCCGACATGTCATGAACCGTCTGCGACATCTGGTGATGAATGCTCCGACACCGGTGAAATGGCTTGTGATCGATGCGCAATCGATCACCGACATGGATATCACGGCGGCACAGAGGTTCGCCGAATTGTACCGGGAGTTCAATGAAGCGGGCATCGTCGTCAAGGTGGCGGACGCGCCGCGTCCCTTCTACCAACAGTTGGAAAAGGTTGGCGCGATCGTCACCATGGATGATCTTCAGTTCTACGTTTCGGTGAAGAAGGCGGCTGAGGAGTTCGAGGCCATGACCAATCCGGTCCGGGAGGTTCGTTTGGTGGTGCGTGACACCACGGAGGATTCCGGGGAGCCGGACGCGGAAAGCGAACCGCGGGAGCTGCTGTTTCGTCGGATTGGCTCCAACATGACGGTCATCTGCTCGTGCAGCCAGGATGACAAGGCCGATTTCTGTACCCATCGCATGGCGATTCTCATGGGCGACATGACGAAGATCGCCCTGCTGGACGGCACGGAGGAGGATGTCGAAACGATCCGGGAGATGATGGCGGGCACCGACGTGGAGGCCGCCTTGCAGAGCATGATCGCCGCGGACAAGGCGCTGCAGAGTTTCAGTCGGGATCTGTTCCAGGCCAAGGAGGAGTTGCTCAAGGCGATGAACGATTGATCGCCGCGCATCCAGGGACGGCGAAGATCCATGCAACGCCTGGCCCGGATTGGCCTGGAACGTTTCGGGATTCAGGGGAGGAGCCTGCCACGCAACCAGGGTGGCAGGCTCCAGGGGGGAGGGTGGAAACTGTTTGGTGATGCCAATCCTGGCGTCACCAAACGCGCATGGTTCGAGAATGGCCGCGCAATCCGGGGATTGCATGCCCATGGCCCGCATGGGCGGTCTGACAGGGGGCGGACCGCCTTTTCAGAGGTCGAAATCCTTGGAATCGAGTTGCAGTTCGCGACAGATGGCACGGACCACCCCTTTCTCCTGTTCGTCGAAGTGGCCGTCCGAACTGCCGATGGCGCAGCAGACCCGTACCAGCAAGCGGGCCTGATCCGGATTCTTGATCTTGGCGATGGTCTGCAAGGCTTCGGCCTGACCCAGTGCGTAGTCGAACTCCAGCTTGCCGATGTGGCGCTGAAAGGCGTCGATCACCTCGCTGCTCTGAAAAACCTTGAGCACATCGGAATTCTGCACGAACCCCATCATGCGCTGCTTCTCGTCGCTGTTGACTTTGCCGTCCGCGGCGGAAACCAGGGCGCATCCAGCCAGGATCGCCTCCATCAGATCGCGATTCTTGAAACGGCTCAGCTCCTGCTGCATCGACGATTGCATCTGTGCGGCAAAATTTTTCATTTCATCAAAGAAACCCATGGTATCTTCTCCTTCCTGGTCAGGCGTCCACACCGAAATTGCGCGCCAATGGTCCCAGACCACCCGCGAACCCTTGTCCAACGGCCCGGAATTTCCATTCCGATCCGTTGCGATAGATCTCTCCGAAGATCATGGCCGTTTCGGTCGAGGCGTCTTCGGAAAGGTCGTATCGGGCGATGACCGATTGATCGGCGGTATTGACGACGCGGATGTAGGCTGACTGGATCTGTCCGAAATTCTGTCGTCTGGATTCGCCATCGTGGATGGTCACGGCCAGGATCACCTTCTGGACCTCATCCTGTAGGGCCGACAGCTTGATGCGCACCACTTCGTCATCGCCCTCGCCCACACCGGTGCGATTGTCGCCCATGTGCTCGACATTTCCACACGGCGATACAAGATTGTTGTAGAAGATGAAATCCTTGTCCGTTCTCACCCTGCCCAGATCGTTGAGCACGAACGCGATCGCGTCGATGTCGAAAGCCGTCCCATCCGTCTGTCGGGCGTTCCAACCCAGTCCCACCGCGATCTCCCGCAGGCCGGGTGCCGCCTTGGTCAGTGAAACATTGCCACCCTTGCTTAAGCTGACAGTCATGCCACTCCCTCTGATTCGGTTGATGGTTTGTGTGAACCCGGATCCTTCCCCTCCGGCACCTCCAGCGGGTGTTCGAGGCTTGAAGGGCGGTACATCCACGTTTTGAAACAGGGTAACACGGCAACCTGAATTCAAACTGGATGCCTTCAAGAAAAGGGGGGGCGCGACCCGGATTGCGGGTGAATCTTCGCGCTTTGTCAGCGAAATGTCAGGAACTGCGGATAGACTTCCTTCTCATGAGGTTTTGGTCGGCCATGCCTGGTCGGCAAACAGCGTGGGAAAGGAGGTGTGCCGTGCGCGTTTCCAGGGTGTCGTCATGGATCGGGTGTCTGCTGTCCGGGGCGTTGATGGTCCCAATCCCGGATGCCAACGCCATGGAACAGCCTCCCCTGTCCACGGGACAGACGGTTTACGTGCCGGTCTACTCCTCGGTGTTGCACGGCAATCTCAACGATCGGGGCAGACCGGAACAGGCGCTGCTCTCCTCCATGCTGAGTGTTCGCAACACCGACCTCCACCACGCGATGACCATCACGGCGGTGGATTATTACGACTCCACCGGTCAACGGATACGCCGCTACCTCTCCAAACCGCAGCTCCTTCCCCGTCTCGCCACCGCTGACTTCTTCGTCGAAAACCGGGAGAACAAGGGTGGAACCGGCGCCAATTTCATCGTCATCTGGCATGCCGAACAGCCCATCGACCAGCCGATGATGGAAACGGTACAGGTCTACCACTGGGGTACGCAGTCCCAGGCATTCACCAGTCGCGGACAGGTGATCCATGCGACCAATCCCAATGCCAAACCCGAAGTCCCCCAGAAACCCTGATCCCACGCGTCGAGGAGTCCCTGGCCTGCCATGCCAACCATCCGATATGGTCAATTCGTGCGCGAGACCTCCCTGATCGCGCAGAGCATCAGTTACAACAAACTGGCCCCGAAAATCGATCGCGATGCCCAGGGGCGCGTCATGCCCCATGCCGCGGCGCGGATTCATCTAAGCCTGCTCGATGTCTATCGACTGCTCAAGAACTATATCCAGGACCGTCTGTTGGAGCAGATCAAGGCGGTCGTGCCCCTGGCCGCCTATCTGATGCTGTTCCAGATGCTCATCTTGAGCCGGAACGTGGAAAGTGGCTGGTCGATTTCGTTTGGCATGCTGGGTGTGGTTTTGGGGTTGATGCTTTTCATGGAAGGGTTGATCCAGGGTCTGATGCCCTTTGGGGAGACGATCGGCAATCTTCTGCCCAAGAAAAGCTCTCTGCCTGGCGTGCTGACCATCGCCTTTCTGCTCGGTGTGGGCGTAACCTTCGCCGAACCGGCCATCGGCGCCTTGAAAACCGCCGGACAGATCGTCTCGGTGGAAAAGGCCCCGTATCTGTATGCCCTGCTCAACGACTGGTCGGGCGTGTTGGTCCTGATGGTGGGGGGGGGCGTGGGGTTGGCGGCGGTGCTGGGAACGCTGCGCTTTCTGTATGACTGGAGCCTGAAACCACTGATCTACATCTCCGTCATTCCCGGCCTGCTGATCACCCTGTATGCCCTTTCGGATCCGGAGTTGGAAAAGGTGCTCGGCCTGGCCTGGGATTGCGGCGGCGTCACCACCGGACCGGTCACCGTGCCCCTGGTCCTCTCGCTGGGCATCGGCATCGCCTCTGCCGCGGGCAAGGGAAGCTCCAAACTCTCCGGTTTCGGCATCGTCACCCTGGCCTCGGTGTTCCCGGTCATCAGCGTGATGGCCCTGGCCATCTACGTGCGCCAGACCGTGCCTGTGGAGACCATCCTGGCTTCGGCCAGACTGGCCGCCACGACCACCACCGATCTGTCCTGGTACGAGACCTCGCCGGGCGTGGACATCGTGCTCGGTTTGCGGGCCATCCTGCCGCTGGTGGCTTTTCTGATGCTGGTGCTGCGGGTGATGCTGAAAGAGAAGATCGCCAATGCCGGCATCGTGCTCTACGGCATCGTGCTGACGCTGATCGGCATGTGTCTGTTCAATCTGGGGCTTACCTACGGGCTCTCCAGCCTGGGTTCCCAAACCGGCGGCATGCTGCCCGGCGCCTTCATGAAAATTCCGGCCCTGGCCGACTCCCCGCTCTATCTCCACTTGTTGGGACTGGCGATCGTGCTGATCTTCTCCTGGCTGCTCGGATTCGGCGCCACCTTGGCCGAACCCGCGCTCAATGCCCTGGGGGTGACGGTGGAGAATCTCACCCAGGGGGTGTTCAAGAAAAGCGCCCTGATCCGATCCGTCTCCGTGGGCGTGGCCTTCGGCATCACCATCGGCGTGGCCAAGATCATCTTCGACCTGCCGCTGGCCTATCTGCTCATCCCCGCCTATCTGCTGGCCCTCGTCTTGACCCACCTTTCCACGGAAGAGTTCGTCAACATCGGTTGGGACAGCGCCGGCGTGACCACCGGTCCGATCACCGTGCCCCTGGTGCTCTCCATCGGTCTGGGGGTCGGCGGCGCGGTCGGCGTGGTCGAGGGGTTCGGCATTCTCGCCGTGGCCTCCATCTGTCCCATCCTCTCCGTGCTGACCATGGGGTTGTGGGCACGCCACAAGGCCAGGCTCGCCGAACGGGATGTCGCGGATGCCATCGATCTCCACGCCTGATATTGTTTTCATTGTCCAATCCGGAGCCGTAGCATGAACACCGAAAAACGCAGCATCACCTTCCTGACCGATGTTTCCCTGATCACCTGCATCGTGCAACGCGGCCTGGGGGATACCATCGTGCAGGCGGCCAGGGATGCCGGCGCCCATGGCGCGACGGTCTATTTCGCCAAAGGGAGCGGGGTGCGGGAGCGCCTGGGTCTGCTGGGCGTGGCCGTGGAGGTGGAAAAGGAGGTGGTCAACATCGTGGTGGCCACCGAACAGATGAACCTGGTCTTCGACAACATCTATCTGGCCGGTCAACTCGACACGCCGGGCATGGGATTCATGTATGTCACCCCTCTGGAGAAGGCGGCCACCTACATTCCGCGCGAAGTGCTCCAGAAACATGGCAGTGCCGGTCAGGTGTCGCCATGAGCCCTTTCGTGCCGCCCGATCCCTTGCAAGAGGCCAAACTGATCACCTGCATCCTGCCGGACGACGGACGGGATCACGAACTGCTCAAGCTGCTGCGCGACCGGCACGGCATTCTCACCGCGCACAGTTTTCCGTGTCGCGGCTTTCACGCCTTTCAGCGCAAGGGCAAGCCGGTGGCGGTGGCGGTGCAACTGCTCAAGGTGGTGGTGTGGCGGGAGCAGGCCGAGGAGATCTTCGAGTTTCTGTATCACCAGGCCGGATACGGACAACCGATGCAGGAGGGGTGTCTCATGTATCAGGGCGATCTTTTGGGCAGCACGGCGTTCACGCTCCCGGAGGGGGTGGCCCTGGAAGAGAGCGATTGAGGGGGAATCCATGCAGAACAAACCCATGAAGGTGGTGATCTTCGGCGCCGGACTGGTCGGCGAGGCGGTGGGTCGGCACATCGCCGAACAGGGACACCATCTCTGTTTCATCGAATCCAACCTCAACACGGTGCGCAAGATCCGTGAGCAGATGGATGTGCAGATCGTTCATGGCTCGGCGGAAGATCAGGACACCTTGCGGGAGGCGCGGGTACGGGAGGCGGATCTGATCCTGGCGATCACCAATCAGGACAAGAGCAACATCATTCTCACCCTGATCGCCCGTTCGCTCAATCCCACGGCCAGGATCGTGACACGGGTGAAGGATGACGCCTTCTTGAACAATCATCAGCTCTGGCAGTCGCGGGATCTCAACGATACCCTGATCATCAGTCCGGAGCGGGCGGTGATCGAGAAGGCGATCAACATCCTGGATGTGCAACACGCCTTCGATCTGGTCGAATTTCTGGACAACAAGATCCGGGTGGCCTGTTTCCGGCTCGGCTCCGACAACGTGCTGGCCGGCAAGCCGTTGCAGGCGGCGCGGGCGGAGTTGCCGTCGAAGCAGATCCTGATCGTGGGCGTGGAACGGGGCGACGAGGTGTTCATTCCCACCGGGGATACGGTTCTGGAGACCGGCGACCGGATCTGCATCACCCTTCCCGAGGGGATCGAATTGCCGGTGATCCTGCCGCTGCTGGGCAAGAGCCATCGTTCCAGACAGAAGTTCGTCATTGCCGGCGGATCGCCGATCGGCGTCAACATCGCCCGTCAGCTCGAACAGCGTGGTCGTCAGGTGGTGGTGATCGAATCGGATTACGAACGGTGTCAGATGCTCACGGAGATGCTGTCCAGGTCGGTGATCCTGCACGGCGAGGTCACCGACACGGCACTGCTCGGACGCGCCATCACCCCGGAGACCACGCTGCTGGCCACCACGCCGGTGCAGGAGGTCAATTTTTTCATTGCGCTCTGGGCGCGCAAACGGGGCGCCATGCAGGTGATCAGCATGATGGACAACGAGGCCTATTTCTCCCTGGCCCCGGAACTGGGGGTGGATGCGATTTTAAGTCCCCGCGCCGCTGCCGTGGGTTCGATCCTGCGCTTCATCCGCATGGGGCGGGTGCTGGATTCGGATATCCTGCTGGGCGGAAAGTTGAATCTGTTCCTGACCGAAATCCAGGCCGGATCCCGTCTGGATGGTCCCATGCTCAAGGAGGCGTCGCTGCCCGAGGGGGTGATCGTCGCCGCGTCGGTGCGTAACGACCGGATCGAGGTGCCGCACGGCAATTTGCGCTTGCAACAGGGGGATCAGGCATTGTTCGTGGTGCAACCGGGCAAGGCGCCGCTGTTGGACAAGTGGATCGCACGCAATACCCGGTGGCCAACCCTGTTCTAGCCGCCCCGCATGAACCTGCAACTCAACCTGCGCATCATCGCGGTGATCTCCGCCATGCTGGGACTCTTTCAACTCCCCGGTCTGGCGTTGGCCTGGCATCTGGGCGAACGGCTCGCCCCGTCCGCCTGGACCCTGGTGATCACGTTCACCCTCGCGCTGCTCTACATTCCCTCGCGAGGCCAGCTCTTCGGCGGCGGGGTGAATGCGCGCGACGGCGTGGTGGCGGTGATTCTGGGTTGGATCGTCATGATCCTGCTCGGCTCCCTCCCGTACTATCTTTCGGGCACGATGCGCGGCGTGGACGCGATGTTCGAATCCGCGTCGGGCTTCACCACCACCGGCTCCACGGTGCTGGCCGATGTCGAGGCGCTGCCCCAGGGGCTGCTGTTGTGGCGCAGCATCAGCCAGTGGATCGGCGGCATGGGGATTCTGCTGCTGGCGGTGGCGATCCTGCCTTATCTGGGGGTGGGCGGCGCCCAGATCATGAAGGCAGAGATGCCGGGGTTCAGAAAGGACAAGCTCGCGCCTCGGATCGCGGATTCGGCGCGCATCCTGTGGGCGATCTATGTGGGGCTGACGGTTGCATGCGCCCTGGCTTACCATCTGGCGGGCATGTCGTCCCTGGATGCGCTGCACCACGCCTTCACCACCATCTCCATCGGCGGATTTTCGCCGAAGAACGCCAGCCTGGGGGCCTATGGCCCGGCGGTGCAGTGGTGCGCCATCGTGTTCATGATTCTGGCGGGCATCAACTATGTTCTCTATTTTCAGTTGATCTTTCTCGGCGAGTGGCGCTCCCTGAGGGATGAGGAGTTGAAGTGGTATGGGATCATCATGCTGGTGGGCGCGCTTTTCTGCACCCTGGAGGCGTTTGCCTCCACGGCGGCCAAGAATCTCCACGATGCCCTGTTGCATGGTCTGTTCCAGGCGGTGAGCCTGGTGACCAATACCGGCTTTGCCAATGTGGACTGGGAGACCTGGCCGCTCTATGTGCAGATCATTCTGCTGACCATCGCCATCACCGGGGCCATGTCGGGATCCACCACGGGTGGCATCAAGATCGTGCGGGCCATCGTGTTGTTCAAGGTGCTTTTCGCCGTGATCAACCGGATGCTGACCCAGGAGCGGGTCATCGCCATCAAGATCAACGGCAAGCGGATTCCGGCGGAACTGTTGGACAGCGTGATGGCCCTGGGATTCGCCATGACCTTGACCGTGGCGGCTGCGACCATCATCCTCACCGCCCTGAACCTGGATCTGGCCACCGCGTTTTCCGCCACCCTGGCGACCCTGATCAACGTGGGGCCGGGAATCGGTCTGGTCGGACCCATGGAGAATTTCGGCGCCATTCCCGATCCGGGCAAATGGCTGTTGATCGTGCTGATGGTGACCGGACGCCTGGAGGTGTTCACCGTGTTCATTCTGTTCGTGCCCCATTTCTGGAAACCGGACGCCATCTTGAAATGATGCGTTGACGGATTGTTCGGGTCCAAGGCAGGGAGTGAGATGACAGATCCTTTTTCCGGCTGGAGAAATGCACATGCTCCGCATTTTTAACTGGTTGTTCTCACGTATCAAGGAGGCCGGACGGGATTTCATGCCGGTCGTCATCGTGGTGGCGGTGTTTCAGTACGGACTCATTCGCCAGCCCATCCCCAACCTGGAGGAGATCCTTCTGGGGGCGGTCCTGGTCCTGGTTGGGCTGGCCCTGTTCGTCGAGGGGTTGAAGATCGGGCTTTTCCCGATCGGCGAGGCGATGGCCTACAACTTCGCCAAGCGCAACAGCCTGCTGTGGTTGCTGGTCTTTGCGTTCGGACTGGGATTTTCCACCACGGTCGCCGAACCCGCGTTGATCGCCGTGGCCGATGAGGCGGCCAGGGTGGCCAGCGGCGCCGGATTGCTGCCGCCGGGTCAGCAGGGGATGGAGGAGTATGCCTTTGGCATGCGCATCGCGGTGGCCCTCTCCGTGGGATTCGCCATCGCCATGGGGGCGTTGCGCATCATCAAGGGGTGGCCGGTGCAATACCTGATCATCGGCGGCTACATCATCGTCATGATCGTCACCGCGATGGCGCCCAGGGAGATCATCGGCATCGCCTACGATTCCGGCGGCATCACCACCTCCACGATCACGGTGCCGCTGGTCACCGCATTGGGCATCGGACTGGCCAGTTCCATCCGGGGACGCAACCCCATGATCGACGGCTTCGGACTGATCGCCTTCGCTTCCCTCACCCCCATGATCTTCGTGATGGCCTATGGCGTCATGGTGTTCGGGGTCAAATAGGAGTCTTCCATGAACAGTACCCTCGTCTTGCTCCTCGACACCTTTCTGGATACCATCACCGACATCGCGCCGATCGTGGTGCTGATCGTCTTTTTTCAACTGCTCATCCTGCGGGATGGTCTGCCCCATCCCAAGCGATTGTTTCTCGGGATGGTGTTCGTGCTGATCGGCATCACGCTGTTTCTGGTGGGTCTGGAAAAGGCGTTGTTCCCCATCGGCAAACTGATGGCCACCCAGCTTTCGGCCCCGCAATTCCTGTTCGGCACCAACGAGGTTCCGGCAGACAGCACCTGGCGGGATTATGGGTGGCTCTATCTGTTCGGCGCCATGATCGGGTTCGCCACCACCATTGCCGAACCGGCGCTCATCGCCGTGGCCTTCAAGGCCAATCAGGTCTCGCGAGGCACCATCGGCGAATGGCCCCTGCGGATGGCGGTGGCCATCGGCGTGGCCATCGGCATCTCGTTGGGCTGTTTTCGCATCGTGACCGGAACATCCCTGGCGATGTACATCATCGTGGGGTATATCATCGTTATAATCCAGACATGGTTCGCACCCAAGTTCATCATCTCCCTCGCGTATGATTCCGGGGGGGTCACCACCTCCACGGTGACGGTGCCCCTGGTGGCGGCGCTGGGAATTGGCCTGTCATCGACCGTTCCGGGACGCAATCCGGCCATCGACGGGTTTGGTCTGATCGCCTTTGCCAGTCTTTTTCCCATGATGACCGTGATGGGCTATGCCCAGCTGGCAGTCTGGCAGAAACAAAAAGCGCAACGGATGGCTCAGGAAAACGCCTCATTGATCCAACAGGAGATCTGATTCCATGGAATTCAATCTTGTCGTCTGCATGACAAAGACCGAGTTGACCGATCGCATCATCCGCGCCGCCAAGGCGGCGGGCGCCACCGGGTCCACCGTGATCTCGGCCCAGGGAACCGGAATCAACGAGGCCAAGACCTTTTTCGGGCTGGATCTCAACATGCAGTCGGATGTGATCCTGTTTTTTCTGGAAGCGGGCGTGGCGGATCACATTTTGGATGTCATCAACAAGGTCGGCAACTTCGATCAGCACGGCACCGGGATCGCCCTGAACCTGCCGGTGATCCGGGCGGTTGGCATCAATCCACAGTTGGCCCACTTCCAGAGGATCTCCAAACATCCGAGCGTTCTGGAGAAACAGTCGGCCAAATGAGTTCGTGATTCATGCGCGTGCTGTTGATCGAGGACAATGCGCAGGTGTGCGAATCGATTCGCCACCATTTGGCGGGTGAAGGGTTCATCGTGGATGTGGTCCACGATGGGCTGGTCGGCGTGGAGATGGGGCAGGAACCCCATTATGCCGTGGCGATTCTCGATCTGGGCCTGCCGGGATACTCCGGCCTGGAGATTCTCAAGCAGTGGCGTCGGGCGCGCAATCCCCTGCCGGTGATCGTCCTGACGGCGCGCAACTCCTGGAAGGAGCGGGTGGAGGGGATCGATGCCGGCGCGGACGATTATCTGGGCAAACCCTTTCATCTCGAAGAGTTGACCAGCCGTCTGCGTGCGTTGCTGCGTCGCGCCCACACCAAGACCCAGCAGGGTTCGCTGCATGTCGGCGGTCTGACCCTGGATGAACCGCGTCGCAAGGTGGTGTTGGCGGACGGACGGAGCGTGGCCCTGTCCGCCATGGAGTTCAAGTTGCTGCGCTGTCTGCTGCTCAACCGCAACCGGGTGCTCTCCAAGGAGCAGCTCTTCTCCCATCTCTACCACGAAGATGCCCAACCGGATCTGCCCATCATCGAAACCCATGTGATGCGTCTGCGCAAGAAGATCGGCGAGGGGTGGATCCAAACCGTGCGGGGGCATGGCTATCGACTGAGCGAGCCGGAGACCGGCGCATGAAGTCGGTCGCCGGGCAGTTGCGCATCGGGCTGTCAGCCTTGTTGTTCTCGATTTTTCTGATCCTGTTCTCGGTCAACGATCAACTCACCCACGGTCTCGCCGACTCGATGGCCTGGCGGGAGATCACCCACAAGGCGGAAGGGCTGCGCGCACTGTTGATGGCCGCCCTGCAACACATGGACGAGCCTGTCAACCCGTGTCAGGAACCGCCTGGTTCCGGGTTGTACTGCCAATGGGAGGTGCGGCGGGCAACTGGCACCACGATCCATCGATCCCCATCCTTGGCTGGCAAATCGATTCCGTTGCCGGAGATGTCTGCCGAGAGCCCATTGCAACTGAAACTTTCGGAGCCGGAAGGCGGGGAGATGAGGGTGGTGGCGCTCTCGACAGCGCACGCCAGCGGCACGTTGATCCTGGCGGTGGGTCAGTCCGAGTCCCTGCTCAAGGGGCAGTTGCGGAAATGGCGCTTCTATCATCTGTTGTTCACGTTCTGCGTGTTTTTTCTGTTTGCGGCACTGACCCACTGGCATGTCACGCAACAGTTCGAGGTGTTCGGACAGTGGCGGAGCGATCTGGAGCGTTGGCGTTCCGGGAGTGGTCCCCGGCGCTTGCCGCTTGGACCCGAGGAGATCCAGCCCCTGATGCGGATCATGGAAGGGCAGTTGCTTTCCGAGGAGCGATCCTTGAATCGGGTGCGGCGCACCTTGTCTCACATCGGTCACACCTTGAGGATTCCATTGACGGTGCTGTTTCATCTGGCCGAGTCCGGGGAGTTGCGCCAGCATCCGGCTGTCCGGGAGGTGTTGACCGAACAGACCAGACTGCTCGAAAGGTTGATCGAACGCCATTTGCGTCGCGCCTCGTTGGCTGGACGCACGACGCCCGGTGAGTTCTTTTCGCTGGGACAGGAGCTTCCCGCCCTGGTCCGGGCGCTTGATATCCTCTATTACGACAAAGCGATCGACACGCACATGCGCATCCCGGACGATCTGAACTGTCCGGGCAATCGGGATGATTTTCTGGAACTCATCGGCAATCTGGCGGACAATGCCTGCAAGTGGGCCAAATCCCGGATCATCCTCTCCGCCGGTAATGAAGGGGGGTTCTGGCTGACCATCGAGGATGACGGACCCGGAGTCGGGGAGGAGCAACTGGCGATCCTGCGTCAATGGCGCGGCAAGCGGCTGGACGAGAGCCGTCCGGGCCAAGGGCTGGGACTGATGATCGCGCAGGATATCGTCTCCTTCTACGACGGAGAGATCACCCTGGGGATCTCCAGGGAGTTGGGTGGCTTCATGGTCAGCATTCGGTTGAAAGCATGAAGAGTCGGCTTTCCAAGGTTGCCGCGAGGTCGTGAACCCGGTCCCGCGCTTCCCGCGCTTCCCGCGCTTCTCCGCACTTCCCGCACTTCCCGCACTTCCCGCGCTTCCCGCACTTCCCGCGCTTCCCGCGCTTCCCGCACTTCCCGCACTTCCCGCGCTTCCCGCGCTTCCCGCACTTCCCGCGCTTCCCGCACTTCCCGCACTTCCCGCGCTTCCCGCGCTTCCCGCGCTTCCCGCGCTTCCCCGCATCTTGCCTTCCTCAACGCTCGCAAGTTCATTTTCTAACTGAAACGATTTTCTTTCGAATGCAAATCTAAATAATTCCTATTTACAAAAGCCGTCGCATCCGCTACGCTCTTCCCATCGATAGACTACACCATTCACGCTTCAACCAAGGAACGACCATGACCATAGAAGATTTGGCGGTGGGCGAGCAGGCCCGGGTGATCGGTTACCAAAAGGGACCGATTGCCTATCGTTCGCGTTTGCTCGCCATGGGGGTGATCCGTGGCGCGCTGTTGAGAATTCGTCGGGTCGCCCCCATGGGAGACCCGGTGGAGATCGTCATTCGAGGGTTTGCCCTGGTGCTGCGCCGGGAAGAGGCATCCGCCGTGCGGGTGGAAAGGATTTGAAACCATGAAAAACAATCTGGTCGTGGGGATTGTCGGCAATCCCAACTGTGGCAAGAGCACGTTGTTCAACCGGTTGACCGGTGGGCGGCAGACCATCGGCAACTGGCCGGGCGTGACCGTGGAGCGCAAGGAAGGACTGCTTCAGGTTGGCGATCAGGAGATCACCCTGGTCGATCTGCCGGGGATCTACTCGCTGGCGGCGATTGCGCCGGACGAACGGGTGGCGCGGGATTTCATGCTCTCCCGAAGCCATGATCTGATCATCAACATCGTGGATGGCTCCAATCTGGAGCGCAATCTCTATCTCACCATGCAGTTGATGGAGATGCGCGTGCCGATGATGGTGGTGCTCAACATGATGGATGTGGCCGAGCAACGGCGTTGCGTGCCGGATATCAAGGCGCTCGCGGAGCGGTTGGGGTGTCCGGTGGTGGGGGTGGTGGCCAAGCGCGACGAGGGGTTGGAGACCTTGCGGGCCGTGATGGTGCGGGCTGCCCGGATGGGCCGGGAGTCGCTGCCGGGCATGCCGGAGTTGACCGAACCTCTCGCCTCGGCGATCGAAACGTTGCGGCCTGCCGTGCTTCCGATCGCGCATGCGGCTGGCCTGGATTCCCGCTGGCTGGCGTTGAAGCTGATCGAAGGGGATGGTGGCGCGCCCGAGGGGGTGGATGAGGCGGGCATCGTCGCCCAGGTCGCCAGCATCCGGCAGGAGTTGGAGAGCAAAACCGGCGATGAACCGGACATCTCGTTCGCCCACGCCCGGTATCATGCCATCGAGAAGATCGCCGATGCGGTGATCGACCGGAACGGCATGGCCTCCCACGCGCTCACCGACCGGCTGGATACGGTACTGCTCAACCGGTTTTTGGGACTGCCGATCTTTCTGGTCGTGCTCTATCTGATGTTCATGTTCACGATCAATCTGGGCGGGGCATTCATCGATTTCTTCGACATTCTCTTTGGCGCCGTGTTCGTCGAGGGAACCCGCGTGTTGTTGCAAGGGGTGTCGGCTCCGGAGTGGCTGATCACCCTGTTGGCCGATGGTCTGGGCGGCAGCATCCAGACCCTGGCCACCTTCATTCCGCCGATCGGTTTCATGTTCCTGTTTCTCTCCTGGCTGGAGGACTCGGGCTATCTGGCTCGCGCGGCCTTCATTCTGGATCGGCTGCTGCGTTTCATCGGTCTGCCGGGCAAGGCGTTCATCCCGATGATGGTCGGTTTCGGCTGCAACGTGCCGGCCATTCTCGGCACGCGCACCCTGGAGAACCCCCGGGACCGGCTGATGACCATCCTGATGAACCCCTTCATGTCGTGCGGGGCGCGCATGCCGGTGTATGCCCTGTTCGTGGCGGCTTTTTTTCCGCAAGGCGGACAGAACGTGGTCTTTTTTCTCTATCTGACCGGGATCCTGCTGGCCATCCTGACCGGTTTGATCCTCAAGAACACCTTGTTGCGTGGCGAACCCACCCCGTTCGTCATGGAGTTGCCGCTGTATCACCTGCCATCTTTGGCCAGCGTTTTGCGTCATGCTTCGGGTCGTCTGCGTGGTTTTGTGACGCGGGCCAGTCGGGTATTGATCCCGGTGATCGTGGTGTTGAGCATGCTCAATGCCATGGGTACGGATGGCGGTTTCGACAGCGCCAATCAGGAGAAATCGGTGTTGAGCCAGATCGGACGGCAGATCACGCCGATTTTCAAGCCGATGGGGATCGGGGAGGACAACTGGCCGGCCACGGTGGGACTGTTCATCGGCGTGTTCGCCAAGGAGGCGGTGATCGGCTCGCTGGATGCGCTCTACAGCCAGATGGACGGCCAGGAGAAGGCCAAGGAGGAAGCTGTCCCGTTCGATCTCATGGGCAAGGCGCAAGAGGCGTTCGCGTCGATCGGCGAGAAGTTCGGCGAGTTGGGCCAAACCCTGGCGGATCCGCTAAAAGTTCAACTGGAGAGCTTCGAGAGCGCCGAGGATGCGGCCAAGGCCAGCAAGGTGACCACCGGCACGTTGGGGGCCATGACCCGTCTGTTCGACGGGACCGCCGGGGCGGTGGCCTATCTGTTGTTCGTGCTGCTCTATTTTCCCTGCGTGGCGGCCACGGCGGCGATTCAACAGGAGGTCGGGCCGCGTTGGACGGTGTTTGCCGCCCTCTGGACCACCTCGGTGGCCTGGTCGGTGGCGACCGGATTCTACCAGGCGGCCACCTTCGCGCGCCATCCGGGTTCGTCCTTCGTGTGGCTGGCCGGATTGGGGCTCTTCTGGCTGGTGGTGGTGATGCTGATGCGTCTGGTTCCGATGCGCTCGATTCTGGCCGTGCCGGTACGGCCACGCGCGATTCCGATCGCCAGCGGCGCGGGGTGCGGAAGCGGCTGCGCCGGTTGTGAAAGCGGTCATTGAGAAGTTGTTGTCAACAGTGCCGACACGGCATGCGAATCAACATAACAAACAAAGGAGTGCAACCATGCGTTACCCGTTCATGACAGCCGCCACGCTTCTGGCAGGCCTGATTGCCGTTCCAGTCCAGGCGGAAGAGTCGAACGCCCAAAAAGTTGAAAACGTCAGTGATTTTGCTGTTTCCGGCAATGTGGCGCTGGCCAGCAATTATGTGTCGCGGGGCATCACCAATTCCGACAAGCACCCCTCGTTGCAGGGGGCGGCGACGGTCAGCCATACCCCCAGCGGGATCTATGCCACGGTGTCGGCCTTTTCGGTCGATTTCCAGGCGGCCAACAACGCCAATCTGGAACTGGACTACGCGGCGGGCTGGAGCAAGGAGATCCTGTTCCCCGGATTCAAGCCGGATCTGGGTGTTATCCACTACACCTATCCGGGTGTGAATTCCGCCATGCACCTGGACTACACCGAATACTACCTGGGGACCGCCTACAAGTTCAACGCCCTCGGGATGAACGCCAAATACAGCTATTCGTCCAACTTCGGTGGTGACAACCTCGTCGTGCCGGGCAACAAGTCGGCCTATTACCTGGAAGGGGCGCTGACCTACGATCTGCCTTACGAAATCGTGGCCGCGGCGCATATGGGCCATACGGCAGGGGATCATTTCGAGGGAACAGGGGCTCCCGAATCCTACAACGACTACACCGTCGGTCTGTCGAAAGAGCTGTTCGGTTTCGGCGTGGATCTCTCCTACAACTTCACCGATCGGGATGGACGCCAGCTCAATCTCGCCAACTCGGATGATCAAGCGGTGTTGAAGGTCAGCAAGAGTTTCTGATCCCGTTGGTCGTCGAGACGGGAGAGGAGGGCCAGGGATGGCCCTTGAAATCAGGCTGTCATCAAAAGCCCGGTGCGAACGGATATCGCGCCGGGCTTTTTCGTTGTGTGCCCAGCATGGCGCACTGACTTGGGGGTGAAAGTCCCCTTCAGAGTCGGTTGGGTGATTCCATGAATCGAATCACCCAACCGGCGCGATTCGAAAAGAACGATGCGCCTTCTCGCAAATGGCTTCGCAATTTGGCGGACACGCGCCGCGTGGCTGGAGCATGCTTCAGGGGGGGGCGGTTTGGAAGGGCGTGAGAAATTTTTAAATAGTAATGATTCTCATTTACAATATAATCCGGATTTGCTACACTCCTTGCCAGAAAACACGGGAAGAGAATGCCCGTCCACGATTCAGCGATCACCCCTACAGGAGATTTTACATGGATTTCACCATCGACGCATGGTTGGAACGTCGCGATCCTTGCATTGTGGTCCGGCACGGGGTCACCCAGAATCCGCTTCTGGAGTGGGACCATGCCATGGTCAAACGCCTGTTCGCATCCGGGGAGGTCGCGCCGGAAGATTTTCTCGATCTGGCGGCTCGGGACGTGACGGAGATGGTGTTGACGCTGTTCCGGCTGGCGGGTCGTCTGGAGGCCAGAGGCGTGGCCGAAGCGTGCTGAATGGATGTGCGCGCCGTGAGAGGATCCAAAGGGGAGGGGTGACTTCTGGCGCACGCGGTCGGGTACGACGGAGGGTCCGTCGTACCCGAGGAGGGGATCAGGAGGATGCGAGGTCGAAGCGATCGGCGTTCATCACCTTGGTCCAGGCGGACACGAAGTCGTTCACGAACTTCGCCTGGTTGTCGTCCTGGGCGTAGAGTTCGGCATGGGCGCGCAGGATCGAGTTGGAGCCGAAGACCAGATCCACCCGGGTGGCGGTCCAGAGGAGCGATCCGCTCCGTCGGTCGCGGATCTCGTAGAGGTTCCGGCCCACCGGTTTCCAGGTGTGGGCCATGTCGGTCAGGTTGACGAAGAAGTCGGTGGTCAAGGCCCCCACGCGATCCGTGAACACCCCGTGCCCGGTGTCGCCGTGGTTGGTGCCCAGAACGCGCAGACCGCCCACGAGAACGGTCATCTCCCTGGCCGTCAACCCCATCAACTGGGCGCGGTCGAGCAGAAGTTCCTCGGGGGTGACCACATAATCCTTCTTCAACCAGTTGCGGAATCCATCCGCGAGCGGTTCGAGAACCCCGAACGAGGCCACATCCGTCCACTCCTGGGAGGCATCGCCCCGCCCCGGCGCAAACGGTACGGTCACCGTGAAACCGGCGGCCTTGGCTGCCTGCTCGATTCCCAGATTGCCGGCCAGCACGATCACATCCGCCACGCTGGCACCGGTCGCGGCGGCGATCGGCTCCAGCACGGCCAATACCTTCTCCAGACGGGCCGGTTCATTGCCTTCCCAGTTCCGTTGCGGCGTGAGACGAATGCGCGCGCCGTTGGCTCCGCCGCGTTTGTCCGAACCCCGGAATGTCCGGGCGCTGTCCCAGGCCGTGGACACCATCTCGGCGCTGGTCAGACCGCTGACGGCGATTTTTGCCTTCACGGCGTCCACATCGTACCCCGTGGCCCCTGCCGGAATCGGATCCTGCCAAAGCAACGCCTCCGCGGGCACGTCCGGGCCGATGTGACGGGAGGTCGGTCCCATGTCCCGGTGGGTCAGCTTGTACCACGCCCGCGCGAACACCTCCGAGAAACGGGCCGGATCCTTGTGGAAGCGCTCCGCGATCGTGCGATAGGCCGGATCGAATTTCAACGCCATGTCGGCATCGGTCATGATCGGCTTGCGTCGAATCGTCGCATCCTCGACATCGACCGGCATATCCTCTTCGCGGATGTTGACCGGTTCCCACTGCCAGGCTCCAGCCGGGGATTTCTGCAACCACCAGTCATATCCCAACAGCAGATCGAAATAGCCGTTGTCCCAACGGGTGGGATGGGTGGTCCATGCCCCTTCCAGGCCGCTGGTCACCGTATCCCGGCCAATCCCGCGAGCGGCATGGTTCATCCAGCCCAATCCCTGCTCCTCGATGTCGGCACCCTCCGGCGCGGGACCGAGATTGGCCGCGTTGCCGTTGCCGTGCGCCTTGCCCACGGTGTGACCGCCGGCGGTCAAGGCCACGGTCTCCTCGTCGTTCATGGCCATGCGTCCGAAGGTCACCCGGACATCGCGCGCGGTCTTCAAGGGGTCGGGTTGACCGTCCACCCCTTCCGGATTCACGTAGATCAGCCCCATCATCACCGCGGCCAGGGGGTTCTCCAGGTCTCGCTCTCCGGAATAGCGGCTCCCCTCGCCACCGCTCGGCGCCAGCCATTCCCGCTCGGAACCCCAGTAGATATCCTTTTCCGGATGCCAGATGTCCTCGCGGCCAAAGGAGAACCCGAAGGTCTTCAAGCCCATGGACTCATACGCCAGGGTGCCGGCCAGGATGATCAGATCGGCCCAGCTGATCGCGTTGCCGTACTTTTTCTTGATCGGCCACAACAGACGGCGCGCCTTGTCCAGGTTGGCATTGTCCGGCCAGGAGTTCAGCGGGGCGAACCGCTGATTGCCGGTTCCCGCGCCTCCCCGGCCATCGGCGATCCGGTAGGTGCCGGCGGCATGCCAGGCCATGCGGATCATTAAGCCCCCATAGTGGCCCCAATCCGCCGGCCACCAGGGCTGGCTGTCGGTCATCAGGGCGAGCAGATCTTTTTTGAGGGCTTCGACATCCAGCCCCTTGAGCGCCTCGCGATAGTTGAAATCCGCCCCCATCGGGTTGGTCTTGGCGTCGTGTTGATGCAGGATGTCGAGATTCAGCGATTTCGGCCACCAGGCCTGATTCGCCATGCTGGCCTGGGTGTTTCCTCCGTGCATCACGGGACATTTTCCGGCGGTTGGGGTGTCGTTTCCAGACATGTTGCCTCCGCATATGTGTGGTTGGGTGTTGGGGGAGGTGAACGGATGAGCGTTGCACGGTGAACGGGCAACGTCGAAGATCCGGTCGGGTGAATTCTCTGTCCGACCTTGATGCCAGCATACGTTACAGGCTTGTCAATAGTAAAATACTATTTATCAATCGGTACGATAGAAATTAACTATGTGATTCCCGAAGGGAGGTCCACGGTAAAAAGCGGAAACTGAAGCTCGCGAAGGCTGCGCGCGGCGCATTTTTCGCAAACTTGCATGATGGGGGGAGAACCCCCTCACCCCCCAACCGTGGACCTCCCTGACGGGAGTTCCACGGTAAAAGACGCGAACAATGCTTCTTTGAGAAGGGCGCGCTCAAGTCAAAAGCAACGTCCCAAGGGCGTTGCCCTTGGATCCCACCAGGGGGATCATCCTCCTATGTCGAGATTCAGCGATTTCGGCCACCAGGCCTGATTCGCCATGCTGGCCTGGGTGTTTCCTCCGTGCATCACGGGACATTTTCCGGCGGTTGGGGTGTCGTTTCCAGACATGTTGCCTCCGCATATGTGTGGTTGGGTGTTGGGGGAGGTGAACGGATGAGCGTTGCACGGTGAACGGGCAACGTCGAAGATCCGGTCGGGTGAATTCTCTGTCCGACCTTGATGCCAGCATACGTTACAGGCTTGTCAATAGTAAAATACTATTTATCAATCGGTACGATAGAAATTAACTATGTGATTCCCGAAGGGAGGTCCACGGTAAAAAGCGGAAACTGAAGCTCGCGAAGGCTGCGCGCGGCGCATTTTTCGCAAACTTGCATGATGGGGGGAGAACCCCCTCACCCCCCAACCGTGGACCTCCCTGACGGGAGTTCCACGGTAAAAGACGCGAACAATGCTTCTTTGAGAAGGGCGCGCTCAAGTCAAAAGCAACGTCCCAAGGGCGTTGCCCTTGGATCCCACCAGGGGGATCATCCTCCTGGACTCTGATAATGGAACGACGCATCCCGTGATGGGTGCGGTTTAATATCAAACAATGCGCTTGCCGATTCCGCCCAATCGGGTTACCGTCTGATGAGGAGTCCGATCCTGTTTGCATGGCCAACCGGGTTCCATCGTAAAAACAAACCAGTGAAAATCGTCTGATCAACCAGGGAGGAACCATGCGCAACCTGTCACTCTTGACCACGCTGATGTTCTTGACCGTGCTGGCGACCCCGGCTGTGGCCGATTCGGTCAAATGTCCGGACACGATCAAGAAATTGCCCAGACTGGTGGCTGATCAGGGCGTGGTGGAGCCGTCGGGCGTGGCCTGGGATCCGACGACTCAATGGGCGATCGGGGTCTCGGACGAGGCTTCGCCCCATGCCTTGTTCGCCTTCGATCCCAAGGCGATCCGCCCGGACAACACGATTCGCGCGCTTCCTCTGCTCACGCCAGCCCAGGTCAAGCAGTTCAATCCGGAGGATCTGGAGGGGATCACCCGACTGCCGGGCGGCGAATTCGTGGCCACGGCCTCGTTGGGGCTGCACAAGGGCAAACCGAGGGATACGGTCCTGCGGTTCGCGCTCAAGCCGAATGGGGCTCAGCCGCCGGGGATCGACACCCCGCGGAAGGTCTCGCCCGCCGGGGGGCTGAATGGCTGGCTGACCACGACCGCCAATCCGCCCTGGGACAAGAAGATATCGGCCCTGGATGGCGAAACCGGCATCAATGTCGAAGGGTTGGCCGCCTCCCGCGAGGGTCACCTGGTGTTCGGATTCCGCAATCCGGAGTTGGCGGGCAAACCGGTCGTGCTGGTCGCCAGGGAGGAGGCGAACGGCGCTCTGTCGGTCGTCCAGTGGCGAAAGCTGAAACTCCAGGCCCGTTTCAAGGAGGGGGGCATTCTCGGAATCGGCAAGGAGCCTTTGGGAGTGCGGGACATGGCCCCGATTCCGGGTGCCGGCGGCAATGCCTACCTGGTGTTGTTGGGCGCCTCCGGTTCGGGGAGCGATCTGCCGTTTCAATTGGGGATCTGGAACGACGATCAGGACGAAATTCGTTTTGTCGGCACCCTTCCGCCCGGGTTCCGGGCCGAGGGGATCACGGTGCTCGACAGGAATCAGGAGACGCTGCGCTTGTTGCTGGTCAGCGACAAAAAGGGGCTGGTGATGACCTGCGAGGCGGTCATCAAGAGCCGTTGAGGCGCGAGTTGATTCTCCGTGCCCGATTGGCGCCGACAGGGGAGGTCTGTTGCCAGGTCACGGTTTGCCGCAGTTCGTGCGTCAGGGAGGAGGGTCCGACCCCGCGCAAGGGAATGAAGGGGGCCTGAATGGTTACCATGGAACTCCCGAAGGGAGGTCCATGGTAGGGGGGGGTGAGGGGGTTCTCCCCCCATCATGCCAGTTACAAAAAAAGGAGCGATCCGGTTGTGCTCGGATCGCTCCTTTTTTTTACCATGGAACTCCCGAAGGGAGGTCCATGGTAGGGGGGTGAGGGGGTTCTCCCCCCATCATGCCAGTTACAAAAAAAGGAGCGATCC